>NZ_CAUPMI010000008.1:0-83798 GCF_963512375.1 uncultured Anaerococcus sp. | reverse complement strand
ATGAGGGACCATGCGGAAGGTCCCTTGGGGCTCCCCCTTGAGACGAAGATTCAATTGTAAATGAATATAATTAAATAATTTATAAAGTTACGAAGAGAACAACTCCATAATAATATTATCTTGGATAATAAAACCCAAATAAGTAGTATACTAATAAAAGAAGTTCTTAGGGAGATGCTCCCTAAGCTAATTTAATTTATCAAGAATAAAAAGGAGTGATTTTTTGGGTCCAGTTATTGTTGGCGATTTGATGTTGCTTATTTTTTCAATATATATTGGCATATTTTTCATATTTTTTCATAGCAAGTTTCCTGATATGACTGTGGGTTTTCATGTGTGGGAGGCTTGTTATTCTAAGGATACATGGCGATTTGGAAATAAGTTTGCCGGGATTTTAGCTATTTGTCTAGGCGGGATTTTTTATGGAATTCTTATTCCTATTTTAATTTATTTAGAAATTGATAGAAATATTCTTTCTATAATTCTAATAATCTCCCTTATCTTTTACTTTTTGCTTTTATTTGCCCTTAGCAAATTTATTTTAAGAAAAAAGTTTAATCTTAAGGATAATGATTGATTTTTACTTGCATTTAATATATAATGTTAGTAGCAAAAGGGAGTAGCCCAATTATTTAATCGTCAAGACACGGATTATCCCGGTTAAATAAACCCTTGTGGTGGCAAGACGGAGCTGGTATATTTGATTTTCAAATTGCCACAGGCTCCGCTTTTTTTATACCTTTGCAATAATATTTAGGAGGAATTATGGACTACAAAGGCAGTATTAATGAAGTAGTTAAAAAACACGGTACTGATCCCAAACGTGGCTTAACTTCATCTGAAGCTTCTGCTAGACTTGAAAAATACGGCCCAAATATGATTGAGTCGTCTAATAAGAAGTCTATTTGGAAGAAAATTTTTGAACAAATCGCTGATCCTATGGTTTTATTACTTATAGCAGCAGCTATTGTTTCAGCTTTCACAGGTGATGCCATCGAGTGCGCGATTATCATTGCAATCGTTGTAATCAACGCAATTATGTCAATTATCCAAGAGGGTAAGGCTGAGGATTCTGTGGCAGCCCTACAAAAGATGAGTTCGCCTGAGGCAACTGTTATTCGTGATGGCAAAAGAGGCCATGTTAAGGCTGAGGACCTTGTCCCTGGCGATATAGTTGTCCTTGAAACAGGTGATATTATCCCTGCTGATATGAGACTTATTGAGACATCTAACCTTAAGATAGATGAATCTTCTCTAACAGGCGAATCAGTAGCAGTTGAAAAGGATGCAGATTTTACAACTAATGAAGATGTAGGCATTGGCGATAGGGAAAACTACGCCCATTCATCATCAATTGTTACCTATGGACACGGTATCGGTCTAGTTACAGGTACAGGATCAAATACAGAAATCGGTAAGATTGCAACAAGTTTGGATGAGGTTGAAGATAAGGATACACCTCTTCAAAACCAACTTAAAAAACTTTCAAAGGTCCTTGCTATCCTTGTTATCGTGGTATGTATAGCTGTATTTGCAGTTGGCTACCTAAGAGGTGGAGCAGACCTACTTGAAAACTTCATGATAGCAGTATCTCTTGCAGTTGCAGCTATTCCAGAAGGTCTAACAGCAGTTGTTACAATAGTTTTATCAATCGGTATGAATAGGATGGCAGAAAGAAAGGCCATTGTTAAAAACCTACTTTCTGTAGAGACTCTGGGCTCAACCACAGTTATCTGTTCTGATAAAACTGGTACCCTTACCCAAAACGAAATGACCATCACCAAAATCTATACCAATGACACAGAGTATGAGGTAGAAGGTTCTGGTTATAAGCCAGAAGGTGAAATCAGAGATGAAAACAAACAAGTCGTAGAAAGCGATGATCAAATAAAGCTTCTAATGACCATAGCATCTCTATGTAACGATGCTAACCTAATTCGTGATGGCGAGGAATACAAGATTACAGGCGATCCAACAGAAGGCGCCATGCTTAGCTTTGCTGAAAAATGGAACATCAACCAAGAAGACCTAAACGAAAAACACCCTAGAATCCAAGAGATACCTTTTGATTCTACTAGAAAAATGATGACAACCTTCCACGAACTTGACGGCAAATACTATGCCATGACCAAGGGTGCTCCAGATATCATCATGAAAAATTCATCAAATATCCTAATTGATGGCAATCTAATCGAATTTTCTGATGCAAAAAGAAAAGAACTTGCTGATGAAAATAACAACCTAGCCAGCCAAGCCCTAAGGGTAATGGCCTATGCCTTCAAGCCTCTAGAAAGTCTTGATACAGACCTTACAACAGAAAATATCGAACACGATATGGTATTTGTAGGTCTAACAGGTATGATTGACCCACCAAGACCAGAAGCAAGAGCAGCAGTCGCAGAATGTCACGCATCAGGAATTGATGTAATCATGATTACAGGCGATTACTTTGAAACAGCCCTTGCCATAGCCAAAGACCTAGGTATAGCAGATTCCCGTGACCAAGCTATGCAAGGATCAGAATTAAACGATAAGACCCACGAAGAAATTAGAGAAATTGTTAAAATAAAGAGAATTTTTGCCAGAGTTTCCCCAGAAAATAAGGTCCAACTCGTCAAGGCCCTAGAAGCCAATGACAATGTTGTAGCCATGACAGGGGACGGAGTAAACGATGCTCCAGCCATAAAGAATGCCGATATCGGTATATCAATGGGTATAACAGGAACAGACGTAGCCAAGGATGCTTCAGATATGATCCTAGTAGATGATAACTTCGCAACAATTGTAAATGCAGTAGAAGAAGGAAGAGTAATCTTCTCAAACATCAAAAAGTTTGTATCCTTCCTCTTATCATGTAACATTGCCGAAGTCCTAATAGTATTTATATCAATACTTCTAGGCCTTCCTAGCCCACTTACCCCTATCCAACTTCTATGGCTAAACCTAGTCACAGATGCCTTCCCAGCCCTAGCCCTAGGTGTTGAACCAGCAGAGCCAGGCCTTATGGAAGAGCCACCAAGAGATCCAAAAGAGTCAATCATCTCAGGCGAAGTAAAAACTAACCTTATAATGCAATCAATCTATATAACAATAGCAGTTCTAGCTGCTTATATAGTAGGACTAAAATGGATCTTCCCAGATTCTATAGAAGGTGCCCATACAATGGTATTTGCAACCCTAATCACATCAGAGTTATTAAGGGCCTTCTCAGTAAGAAGTACCAAATACACCCTCAAAGAATTAGGTTTTGCAACAAACCCTAACCTAATTAAGGCAGTACTCTTATCATTCTCATTACTTCTAGTAGTAATGTATGTACCAGTCCTAACAGAGCTCTTTGAAGTAGTATCCCTAACATGGGAATGGATCCCAGTTCTAATCCTATCCCTAATCCCACTAGTCTTAGGTGAAATAGGAAAAATCATAAGAAAAAAATAAGATAAATTTTTATACCAGTTTGGTTTTAAGCCAGGCTGGTATTTTTTTGCCCAAATAAAGATTTTTCCTTTACAAGGAAACCTTTTCTTGTTAGAATTATTATAAATAAGTAAGACTTTGACAGAAATATTTGAAAGGTAGCTTTATGAAAATAATTGATGAAATTTTAAAAGACATAAGATATACAGACACCAGGATAGGAAGTGCATCAACAAGGGAATTTTCAAGCGGCAACACCCTTCCCCTTTGTGGCATGCCTCATGGCAATAATTATTTGACCCTAATGACCAGAAATGACTCTAGCTTTTTCTTTCATCCTGATGATGAAAATCTTATCGCCCTTCGCCTAACCCACCAACCAAGTCCATGGATGGGAGATTTTTCGCATTTTCAAATAGCTCCTGTTTTCGATAAGGAAGAAACTCTTTATGACAAGAACAAGTCCATCTTCAGGCCAAATTTTCTAGAAATCTCTTACAAAAATAGCTCAAAGCTACGAGCATCTATAGATAATTCTTCTGGGATAATTAATTTTGAAAAAGTTTCTTCCTTTAAGATTTTTGCAGATGGCCTTGTCCTTGACAAATCTTCAGATTCTATAGAAGGCTATGTTATAAACTATGCTGGATGTGAGGATAAAAATCTTAAAATGTATATAAAAATCGGCCTTGATGTGGATTTTGATTTTAAAAAAGATGAAAACATCTACTATGTAAAGACAAGTAGTGAGGATTTTTCCTTAATTTTTGCAACTTCCTTTATTTCAGAAGGCCAAGCTCAATTAAATTATAAGCGATCTCCAAAAGACCTTGAAGGATTCCTAAAAAAATCAAAAATAGCTTGGGATAAGTATTTTGACAAATTTAGCCTAGTCCACAAAGATTATGAGGACAAGTTCTCAAAATTTACCCCTTATAAGAAAATAGACCAGGTGAAGTTTTTCTTCCACGCCGTCTACAGAGTCTTTCTCTTTCCTATGAAATTTTACGAGAAAGACATTGATTTAAATCCAATATATTATGATACCAAGTCCAAATCCGTGAAATCTGGCAAATTTTACACAAATATCGGCTTTTGGGATGGACAAAAGACCCTCTTTCCTCTCCTAAGCCTGGTTGCCGTGGATGATTTGGAAGAAATTCTCGAGGGGATTTTAAATTTCTACAGGGACACCGGATTTTTGCCTAAGTGGCTATCGCCAGATGAAAGGGGCCTCATGCCAGGGACTCTGGTTGATAATGTCATCGCTGATTGCCTAACAAAGGGCATAGGAAGCCATATGAAGGAAGACTTCCTAAAGGCTATGGTTGATGCAGCAGAAAAAGAATCAGCTGATGATAAGTACGGCCGTTTTAAAGCCAAGACCTATAGGAAGTACGGTTATGTCCCATCATCTTTTCATGAATCCGTCAACCAGAGCCTTGATAATTCTCTTGCAGATTATTCTATAGGAAGAGTGGCTGAGCTTTGTGGAAAAAACGACCTAGCAGAAAAATATTACAAATATTCTAGAAATTGGGAAAAGCTCTTTGATCCTGAGACCAAATTTTTAAGGGCCAAGGATGAAAATGGAAATTTCATAAAAGACTTTGACCCCCTTGCCTGGGGTTCTCCTTATACAGAAGGCTCTGCCTACCAAAACTCCTACAACACCTACCACGATTTTCCAAGACTAATAGAGCTTTTTGGCTCAAAAAAGGCCTTTGAAGAAAGACTCGATGAAATAGCCAATGCCGATTCGACCTACCATGTAGGCTCTTATGGCTACGACATCCACGAGATGGTTGAAATGCATGATGCCCACCTTGGCCAAATCGCTATTTCTAACCAACCATCCTTCCACTTGCCTTATCTTTATAATCTTATCGGCAAGTTCCACAAGACCGAGCTCATAGTCAAGACCCTGATTAGGGATTATTTTTCCTATAGCTTTGATGGCTTTCCTGGAGATGAGGACAATGGGTCAATGGCAGCCTGGTATATCCTCTCAGCCATGGGAATCTACCCACTTTGCCCTGGAACTGGGACTTACCAAATAGGTCTAGGGTTTTTTGATAAGATGAAGGTCAAACTTTCTAATGGAAATAGCTTAGAAATTGAAAGTAAGGAAAATTATCCCCACAAAAATTTCCTAGAAAGGCTTGAAATTGACGGAAAGCTAATTAAATCCAAAGAAATAAGCCACCAAGACTTGATTAAAGCAAAGAAAATAAGCTTTAAACTAAGTCTTTTGCCAAGCGAGGATGCTTATGCAGGCTAAGCACTATTCAGAAATAATCGATACCAATAGAAGGCTATATAAATTAAATAAAAATTGGCGCCATGCCTTAGGAGAATCTCCTGGCTTTTACAAGCCCTACTTTGATGATTCAAGTTGGGATTTGGTAGATATCCCCCACGACTATTCAATTGACAAAAAATATTCAAGGGCAGGCGAGGCCCAATCTGCCTACAAGCTTGGAGGAGTCGGCCTTTATAGGAAGTCTTTCTATATAAAAGATAAAAAACGAGTCCTAATCGCCGTTGATGGTATCTATTGCGACTGTGACATTTACCTAAATGGGAAATTTCTTGCCAGCCACCATCACGGCTATGCACCCTTTATGGTTGACCTTACCGATTTTCTCTATTACGATAGGGAAAATATCTTGGCCATAAGGGTTGATAATCCAATCCCTACCAGTCGCTGGTATTCAGGTTCTGGCATCTTTAGGGATGTGGACCTAATCCTTGCAGATGACATTTACTTTAAAGAAATAAAAATAAATGACATTGGTCTTGAGGAAAATAAGGCTGATGTCACTTTAAAAATCAAGGCCAGTCTAGAAAATAAAGGTAAAAACCAAGAAAAAATAAGGATAAGCCACAAACTTATTTACGATAATAAGGTCATCAAAACTTATGAGTCAGAGTATTTTACAATAAAGCCTGCAGAAGATTTAAATCTAGAAAATAGTTTCCAAATAAAATACCCAAGACTTTGGAGTCCGGACTCAGCAAATCTTTATAAAATTCAATCGACAATAGAAAAAAACGGAGAAGTCCTTGATATAGTCACAAATGACTATGGCTTTAGGTATTTATCTACATCTAGCCAAAACGGCCTAAAATTAAATGGCAAGCCTATTAAGCTTAAGGCAGTTTGCCTCCACCACGACCAAGGAGCCCTGGGTGCAGCCGACCACCATAGGGCAATTTTAAGACAGGTCCTCATAATGAAGGACATGGGAGCAAATGCCATAAGAGTCACCCACAATCCCGCCTCATCAAAGCTAATCGATATAGCCAACAGGTACGGCATCCTCCTAATAGAAGAAATCTTTGACGGCTGGATAATGGATAAAAACAACGACTACAATGATTATTCGAGATTTTTTGATAAAAAAATCGGCCCAAGTTATCTTTTAAATTCTAAAGAAGAAATGACCTGGGCTGAATATGACCTAAAGGAAACTCTAAGGAGGAATTACAACTCTCCTGCCATCATCGCCTATTCTCTGGGCAATGAGCTCATGTGTGGGACTAACCAAAGCAAGAGAAAAGAATATCTAAAAATTGCCAAAAATCTAATCACCTGGGCAAGAGAAATTGATCAGAAAAGATTTTTAACAATCGGAGACAACTCTCTAAGAGATGGCTATGACCCAATCCTTCTTGAAATCGAAGAAGAAATCACAAAAAGCAAGGGGCTTGTGGGACTAAATTATTGTTATGACGAAAAATATGAACAAATCCACAAGGATTACCCTAATTGGATTCTTTGGCAATCGGAATCAGCCTCATCCATCAACTCTAGGGCCTGCTACGACAGGCTGGGAGGAGATTTGAGGGAAGATTTTATGCTAACATCCTTTGATGATTCAAAGGTCGCCTGGGGCAATCTCGCAGCAGAAGCTTGGTATGATGTTATAAATCGTGATTTCCTAATGGGAGAGGCCATTTGGACAGGCTTTGACTACCTAGGAGAACCCACTCCCTACAATGCTATAGCAAGAGGCTTTCCTTATGGGGAAAATGCCCCAAGGTCATCATTTTTTGGCCTAGTCGATACGGCTGGCTTTGCCAAAGATTCCTATTATTTTTATAGGGCCCAGTGGAATGATAAGGATACAACCACCCACATCCTGCCTGCTCGGAATGAAAAAGAGCTTGGAGCTCTTGCAAAAAACGTCCCTCTTACAGTCTATACCAATGCCTGGGCTGTAGAGCTAATCTTTACAGACTCCAAAGGCAAGAGAAAATCTCTCGGCAAAAAATATATGGAGGAAGTAAAAACTCCAGCAGGTTTTGCCTACAAGAAACTAGAAGGAGAAAATGGCCACAAGGCCCTCTACATGACTTGGCACATGCCCTATGAAAAGGGAAAAATCGAGGCAATTTCCTATGATAAGGACGAGAAAATAATAGAAAACACAGTTGGCAGGTCAAAAATATGGACACCAGGAGATGAAACTTTCATAAAGCTACATGCCTTTTATCCTTATTTTTCATATTATAATGAAAAAATAAATTACATTACAATTGACCTTGTCGATAAAAATGGCCAAATAAAAACAGATGCAAGAGATGAAATATTTGTAGAAGTCTCTAAAAACGCAAGGCTTCTCGCCCTAGACTCAGGTCTACAAACAGACCATGAGCCCTTTAAAACCAATCACAAAAAGGCCTACGGAGGAAGGCTCCTTGCCATAATAGAAGCAATAGATGCAGGCCCTATTACAGTCAAAGCTTACGGGGTAAATTTACAAGAAGCTCAAATAGAAATAGAATCAAGAGGAGAATTTAAAAAATACCAAAACGTAGAATATGACAAGTATCTCCTGATATTTGATAAAAAATCTTATCCAGAAAAATTCACCAAGGATTCTAAAACTTGGAAACTAATAGAAATCAATAAAGACGATGATTTTGCAAGCTATGAGAGCTTTGATGAAAATATTCCTATAAATCTCTATATTAAGAATCTAAAAAAAGGTGCAAAGCTTATGACCTATGAGATGGGAATTTTTGAAGGCGAAGACCCAATCCTTCCCAAATCTATTCCCCTAATAGATGATGAGGGGGAAATTTACTACCACGGCAAGAAGCTAACATATGATAATTTTGATGAAGCTGATTTTATAAAAAACGGTTCCTGGCAAGTTAAAGTAAGCCTTAGCCTTTGTGGAAATACCTACAATGGAGAAGTTAAAATAAAAAAACTTCTAGAAAAATACAGACTAGATGCCTATATAGAAGACTTTGCCCTAAGGCAAGAGAGAAATGAAAACCAAGCCTTCTTTGCCTTTGACACCCAGCAGGTCTTTGGCCAAATAGAAATAATTTCAGCTAGTACTATAGAAGATATAAGCTTCCTGATTGGAGAAAGCGAGGATGAAGATAGTTTTAAAGTCATCATTCCAGAAAAAATCATAAAAGAAGCAGGTACTACCACCTATGATTTTGGCATCTTTGCCGCAACCTTCATAAAAATAAAGGGAAGTATAGAAAATATAGACAAAATCCGCCTAAGATCCCTAAGGATTAAGTTATAAAAAATCTCCATGTCAGGGATTTTTTGGTCATGGAAATTTTAAAAATTATTTAAAGGGCAAAGATTACCCCGCATAAGGCTCCGGCTCCTATTATCCATAGGGGGTGGAGTTTTTTGAATTTAAACATGATTCCTAAAAATATAGCAAAAAGGGCTATAGGTAGGGGCCTAATAAGGTCTGTTATATTTCCACTTTGCCTAAATAAGTCAAGGTCAAATAATGTTATGACAAGGACTGATGCCATAGCACCGAGGATTAAGCCAGCTGTGGCTGGTCTTAGGGTGGAAAAGGCATCTGCTACTAGTTTTGAATTTTTAAATTTACTCATCATCCTTGCAATTATTAAAATTATAATGATAGGTCCTGCGATTAAGGAAAGAGTTGCTAAAATTCCACCAAGAGGGCCGTAGGCCTTATTGCCAGCATAGGTTGCCATATTTATTCCGATGGCCCCTGGAGTTGATTCTGAAACTGCAATCATATCTAAAAGCTCTTCGCTTGTAAAATATCCGTACTTCTCTCCCATATCTTGGAGAAAAGGAATTGTCGCCATTCCCCCACCTACTGCAAAAAGTCCGGTCTTAAAAAATTCCCACATTAGTCTAAGCATTTTTCACCCTCCCAAGTCCTATACCAAGACCTGCCACGATTATTACAATAAGAATTGGCGATAGGTCAAAGACCCCAATTGCCAAAAAAGTAAGGATAAAGATCAAAAATTTCATGCTCGTATTGGCGTTTTTCTTCACCATATTTATTACAGAATACAAAACAAGGGCAGATACAGCTATGCGGATGCCGGAAAAAGCATGCTGGATCCAGGCAATATGGGAAAAATTCTTAAGAAAACCTGCTATAAGTGTAATTATAATGACAGATGGGCTGATAAAACCAAGACTTGCCATAAGGCCTCCCATGTCCCCTGCCATCTTATAACCACAAAAAGTCGATGTATTTATGGCAATAATCCCAGGTGTCGATTGACCGATGGCATAATAATCAAGGATTTCCTCGCTAGTGGCCCAAGATTTATTATCAACCAATTCCTTTTCAAGCAAGGGAAGCATAGCATAGCCCCCACCAAAGGTAAAAAGGCCGATTTTAAAAAAAGTTATGTATAAGTCTAAAAGTATGTTCATGACCATCTTCCTTTCAATTATTCTATGTATTTATCTTAATTTTATTATATAACAAGCCTGTAGTTTCTCAAGAATCTAATCTTATATTCGAATTTATTTTGTAATATTTGCCCCCTAATTCTAGGGCTTATCCGAGATTTTGTAATCTTTTTGTAAATATTTTGTAATTGTTTTGTTGACTTTTCCATAAAGATGGTATAGAATATAAACTATCGTATAGAGATTAGGAGAAAAAATGAAGAATTTTAAATATATATTAGCAGGAGCAATATTTTTTGCAAGCCTGACAAAACCTGCCTTTGCTGCAGAAGATGTAGAAGAATCTAAGCAAGATACAGTAGTTTATTACGACCAAGTTAGTCTTGATATTGATCAAATCAAGGAAGATGCTAGCAAGGGAGAAAAAAAATTAGAAAAAACTGAAATAAAACCTACCCTTTATAAGGGAGCAAACGATATGGAAGTTAAGGAAGAAGCAAAAAGCGATGACCATCCAGATAGGATTGAAATCACCGGTACAAGCAAGAATGCTACAGGTACTAAGGATGAGCCAGGTAAGGTTGCTTGGAGAGGTTACAAGCAGGGAGTTATTTCAAACTTTGATATCCGTACCAAAAACCCTGACCACATAAATGGAGACTACATAAATCGCTTCCTAGAAAAAAGAGGCCACTACACAGCTCTTAAGGGCTATGGAGATACAATCATGAAATATTCTCAAAAATATGGGATAAACGTGGGAATCTTCATGGGCCAAATCGCTAAGGAAACAACTTTTGGAATGGCAGCTGCAGGTGGTAAATACAATTTCGGATCAATCCGCTACACAAAGGGTGGTTATGGTTCAGAATATGGTTATGCTTACGCAGGTAAATCTAAATGGATTAACCCACCAACAGTTGATGCTGGAGTTGAAGTACTTTTCAAACTAATGCGTGAAGCTTATGCAGATAAGGGCTACACAACTTATAAGTCCTTTATAAATAAATATTCACCAGCCTTTGAAAATAACCACAGATCATTTGAACAATTAGCAGTCGGCACAATGAACGCCCTAGCTATACCATATTAAATTTTACAGTCTAAACGAAAGTTTAGGCTGTTTTTCATTGCCTTTATCTTAGAAATCATATAAAATATATATAAGAATAAAAAAGGAGATATTATGAAAAAATTATTATTAACCCTGGCCCTAAGCCTAAGTTTTGCTGCAAGTGCCTTTACCAGCCACGCCAGTCAAGTAGTCTATTATGATAATTATGATATGGATGTAGCTTGTGGCTTAAAATCAATAGATAAAGAATCTTCAAATCCAAAGCTCATCTCTGAAAATGAAGTAAAGAACGGCAAAAAAGCAAATACAAGCAAGAACAATACCGCAAATTTCGTCAAGGCACAAATAGTGCACGTATCTGATGGTGATACAGTTACAGCTCGCATAGGTAACAATAAGTACAAAATAAGGATGATAGGAGTGGATACACCAGATACAGTTCACCCATCAAAACCAGTAGGTTTTTACGGAAAAGAAGCCTCAAACTTCACAAAATCACAATTATCTGGCCGTGAAGTCTACCTAGAAAAGGACGTGTCAGATACAGATAGGTATTATAGGTCACTTAGGTACATCTGGCTAGAACTCCCAAAAAACCTTGCAAATCCAACATTTGAAGAGGCAAGAGATAAGATGTATAACGGCATCCTCCTAAGAGATGGTTACGGTGCCCTCGCAACCTTCCCACCAAATGTAAAATACCTAGATTATTTCAGAGAGATTGCTAAAACCGCAGCAAGAGAAGAAAGAGGCCTCTACAATAAGGCAGAAAGAGCTAAGTTTGAAGCATATGGCCCTAGTGAGAGTGAAGAAACAAGTAAGCCAAGCCAAGGCCAATCAAATTCTCAAGGATCAAGCTCTTCACAAAGCAAGGGCAAATACGTAGGCAATGGCGATATACCAATCGTTGACCAAAAGGTTGCCTATGTAACAAAAGGAAAATCCACCTACTTGGCAGATGTAACATATGGCCCAATAAAGGCTAACATGAATTCAGGCGTCTACCACAGACCTGGCCAAAGAGACTACAACAAAATTAAAGTTGAAAATGTAACCTGGTTTTCAAGCGCAGAAGCTGCAGAAAAAGCCGGCTATGATCCTGCCCAAAGATAGGAAAAATAATGAAAAAATTAATATTTGATGTAGACGGTACAATTTTAGACTCCATGCACATATGGATAGAGCCGCAAAATGAGCTTTTTTCAAAATATGGCTTTAGGCTAGAAGACCTCACAAAAGAAGAAAAGGGCAAAATAGAAGCCCTTTCCTTTGAGGCTATGTGCGTCTATATAGCCGATGAAATAGCCAAGGACATGACCGCTCAAGAAGTCATGGACCACTTTGACCACATAATTACAGATGGCTATAAAAATACCCTCATGCCAAAAAAAGGAGCTATTGAAATCCTAAAAAAACTCAAAGATGCTGGATTTTCCATGGCAGTAGCATCTTCTACTTCCTATCCTTACCTAAAAATGGCCCTTACAAGGCTAGGAATCTTTGATTATTTCGACTTTTTTGCCACACCTGACCTCTTGGATATGAAAAAATCAGACCCAGACTATTGGCACTATATAATCAAAAAACACGGAGCAAAACCATCCGAATGTATACTCTTTGACGATGCCCTCTATGCCATCAAGGCAGCAGGAAAGGAAGGAATAAGGACAGTAGGCCTTAAGGACTTCCCATGGAATGAAAATGAATGGGCAGATATAAAAAAAGAAGCCGACCAAGTAATGGATACCATAGCAGAAATAGATATAGAAAATCTCAAATAAAGAACAAAGACCGACTATTTTTTAGCCGGTCTTTTGCTTCTTATATTTTATTTTTGTTTATTAACAATTACAGATACCCCATCTGGTACGTAGGCTATGCGGGCATCTTCTCCCTTGATTTCTTTAGCTCTTGCTAGGGCTTGGTCAAGGTTTTCTGCATATTCCATATGCATATCTTCAATTAAAGATTTGTTTGATGGGTCAGTTACAAATATTACCTTGTGGCGAACTAGGATTCTTGCAAGGATTTGGATTTCCCATTGGTCTGCTATAGTTTCTTCCATTGGGATTTGGAGAACCCTGTCCTCTACTTCTTTTGGACTTTTAGCATCTCTAAAGGTCTCATAGAAGCTTTGACCACCGTGGCCGTCATTACATCTGGATATTTCAATAATTACTCCATCATCAGCTGCAGCCGCTTCTGCTGCTGTCATTGATTTGACTGATTGGTAGACATTTTGATCAAGTGGATAGCCGCCATTTGTTGTAATGGCAATATCTGCATTTACCCCTTCTACGGTTGAAAGTTTCCTTACAAATTCACAACCTGTAGCGTGGGCTGTGACCTTATCTCCTGCAAAGGCATTTATTATCTTCTTATCGGCATCTATAACGACATTTAAAATAAAGGCAAGGCCTGCCTTATTGGCTGCGTATTCCATGTCTTTGTGGATTGGGTTTTCCTTTAGGATTCCTGTTCTTGAGTAATCACTTGCTATAAATTTAGAGCAGTGGTTGGCAAATACAGTCTTTTGGCTAGCTACGCCAGGAAGTATTGACTTTCTTCCTCCAGAAAATCCTGCAAAGAAATGTGGCTCGATAAAGCCTTCTGATATAAGCAAATCACAATCAACAGCGACTTTATTAATAAGTAATTTTCCGCCAGATGGAAGGGTACCAAGGTCTACCATGTCCTCATCTTTTGAAGAGATATGGTTTACGATTTTTTCATTTTCGACAATCTCCTTGCCAAATTTAGAAATCATCTCTTCCTTAGTAGTTGGCCTATGGAAGCCTGTCGCTATAAGGATTGTAATATCAGCATCTGGGTTTCCCTTTCTGATTTCTTCCAAAAGAATTGGAAGGGTAATGGCTGATGGTACTGGCCTTGTATGGTCAGATGTAATAAGGGTAATCCTCTTCTTGCCCTTAGCTAAATCTCTTAATTTTTCTGAATCAATTGGGTTTTCTAGGGCATCCCTAACCAAGTCCTCCTGGCTTTTGGCAGCCTTATATGTATGAGCGGCACTCTCAAGTACAAAAACCTTGTCATCTACTTCTTTTTCTATAAATTCTTTGCCATAAGGCAATCTAATAGTTCTCACTTAGTCCTCCTTATAATTATGTATACTATTATAATATTACAAAAAACAAATTCTGTAAACCTTTTCTTTGTAGTAGATAATTTCTTTAAAAAATAAACCCCTCCATCCATATCTAGGATTTAGGGGTCATATTAATTTACTTATACAAGTATTTCTTAAGTTTTCTATAAATAAGGCTAGTCGCCAAAAGGCCCTTTACAATTGATGTAGCACTCATGGCAATCCACACTCCATAAACTCCTACTATAGGCATAAGGACAATGGCTATAGGGACCCTAAATATATTTGACAAGACCCCAAGGGCCGCCGGAGTCTTAGTATCACTCATTCCATTAAAACATCCTGCAAGGCCAATTTCTACAGACATGAAGACTTGAGAAAGACCTAGAATAAATAAATAAGCCGCACCAAGCTTAATTGCTTCCTTATCTCCAGGAGTAAAGATGCTAAAAAGTTTAAACCTAAAAATAATTAGGACAAGGCTTGCCACAAGGCCGATAAAGGCCACAAGTTTGAAGGATTCCTTTATAGAATCTCTCACCCTTTCCTTATTTTCTGCTCCATAGTTTTGTGCCACAAGGGCCTGGATTCCAACCTGGATACCCTCGGTTGTATTCCATGAAATAGACTCAAGTTGGGCCCCAATTGAAGCAACAGCAACAGGTTTTGGTCCAAAAGATGACATAAACCTATTAAGAACCATAGAAATAGTCGCATGGAAGGCTGAAAGAGTAGCAGCAGGAAGTCCCAGCTTAAAAATCTCTAGCTGCCAATTCTCCCTATAATCAATCTCCTTAAGGGCTGACTTAATTATGCCATCCTTAGAAAAAACCACAACTAAGTAAATAAAAACTACAATAAACTGGCTGAAAATCGTAGCAATTGCAGCTCCCTTAGCTCCAAGGCCAGGAATTGGCCCAAAGCCAAAGATAAGGACTGGGTCAAGGATAATATTAATCACAAGACCAACAGCATTGATCACAAAAGGAGTAAAGGAATCCCCCAAGGATGTGAAAGCCTGGGTAAGCATAGGTCCGATAAAAAATAAAATCATACCAAGGGCCACCACAAAGAAATAATCCTTGGCCGCAGCCTCAGCTAGGTCCCCAAGCTTATAAAATTCAATAAAAACATTCTTTACAAGCAAACAAAAAGTCGTAAAGACAAGCCCCATAATAAGAGCCTGTATAAAGCCATTATTAAGAATCCTAATCGTCTCATCTTCCCTCTCAGATCCATAGGCCTGGGAAGCATAAACCCCCATCCCTACCTTAGGAATAAGGACAATAGAATTGCCAATCCAAAAAATAAAGCCAGCAATCCCAACCCCTGCCACAGCATCAGTACCAAGTCTAGCAATCCAAATCGTATCTACAAAACCATAGGCAATCTGGATAAAGGCAGTAAGGGCAAGAGGCAAGGACAGGCGGAGAAGGGTAGGCCTGATATCCCCTGTCAATAAATTTACTTTCCTATTCATAAGTCAACCTTTCTATATATCTCATCTAATTTTATTATCATACTAATAAAAAAGCCAATTGTCATATTTTTTCTAAGATGTATATTGTAGATATGACAAACAGAAAAAAAATGCAGGCAGGAGACCTTTATAAGGTAGATAAAGACCTCCAAGAATCCCTATCAGCCTGCTGGGAAAAATTATTAAAATTCAATAAGTCAACATCCTACCAAGAAATGCAGGCTAATCTTAAAGATATCCTAGGCAAAATCGGTGAAGGCTCGCAAATCCTCCCACCCTTTAGGTGTAATTATGGAAAGCATATCGAAATAGGACAAAAGTCCTTCATAAACTTCGGCGTATCCATGATAGATGTAGGAAAAATAATAATAGGAGATCATGTTCTAATAGGACCAAACACCGGCATCTACACAGCTATCCACCCCATAGATCCAGAAATAAGGTCCAAAGGCGTCCAAAAGGCAAGACCAATAATAATAGAAGATAAGGCCTGGATAGGAGGATCTGTAACAATCCTTCCTGGAGTTAGAATCGGCTATGGAGCAATAGTAGGAGCAGGGGCAGTAGTCACAAAAGATGTCCCAGCCATGACCATAGTCGCTGGCAATCCTGCCAAAGCAATCAGGGAAATAAACGAAGAAGACAAGAAATATTGGAAGGACCAATACGAAAAATATTTAGAAGACTAGAATTTTGTAAAATATAATAACTTTATCTCTAGGGCAAGTAGGCATACTTGCTCTTTTTTTGCTTATCTTTTGTAAACTTTGATAGTATCTAAACTCTTATAGATTAAAAACGATAATATTCTCACCATTTTATGAAATCTTTATATAAAAAATAACTTTTTAAAAAAATTCCAGGAAAAGGCTTGACAGAGGTTTCAAAAGATAATATACTATAGGAGTAGTAAGCGGTTACATCATTCTAATTTTAGGATTTTAGCTATCATACATATACCAACCGCAAATATTTATTAAGGAGAAAAAATGGACGAGAAAAAATTATACGTCGACGGTCACGAAACCGAGACCTACCACACAGCCAAGATGTGGGAAATCGCACTATTTTCACTAAACAACAGTGCATCAAACTTTTACCTGTTCGCCTTTGGTTTCTTAGGCTTCTACGCAACAGGTGTTGCAGGCATGACAACAGTACTTATAGCAAGCGTACTTGGACTTGCCAGATTATTTGATGGACTTATTGACCCAGCTATAGGTACAGCAATCGATAATATCAACACAAGATGGGGACGTTACAGACCTATCATGCTATTATCAAACATCGGCCTTATCCTATCATTTGTATTCTTATTTAACATACATAGGATGCCAATTCCAACAGTAGTAGCCCTATTTATAGGCTTAATCTTCCACAAGATTGTCTATTCTTTCCAACAAACAGTAACAAAGGCTGCTCAAGCATCCCTAACAAACGACCCAGCTCAAAGACCACTATTTTCAGTCTTTGACTCAATTTTCAACCTAGTAGTATTTACAGGTGGACAATTATTTGTAACCAGATACCTATTTGCCCAAATAGGCGAATACAACATGGAATTCTACGGCAGATTCCTACCACTTTTATGTGCTGTATCCTTTGGTTTTACAGTGCTAGCCATGTTTGGTATCAGAAGAAAAGATAACGTTAAGTACTTCGGTCTTGGTGAAGAATCTGTAGAAAAACAATCATTCAAAGAATACTTCTCTGTACTTAAAGGCAACAAGCCATTAGCAGTCCTTGCCTTCTGTGGAGCCATGATCAAATTTGCAGCAACAATGGTAGGAGATCAAAACTTCCTAGCAATATTCTTTGGTATCCTTCTAGGTAACTACATGCTAGCAGGCGATGTATCAGCTTGGATAGTAGTGCCACAACTACTATTTGTATTTGGCCTAACAAGACTAGCTCAAAAGAAGGACCTCAAAACCTCCTACAAAACTGCAGTATCAATTGCTACAATTGGTCTTGCAGCAGTAATCGGACTTTTATTTGTAACACCAGATACAAGAGTCCTATCAAGCCTCCAAGGCATGTCACTAATCTTCATCGGCCTTTGGATAATAGCAACAATAGCCCTAAAATATCCAACATCAATAGTACTAACCATGTCAGCAGACATCACAGACTATGTAACAGCTAAGACAGGCAAATTTGCCCCAGGTCTAATAGGAACAATCTTCTCCCTAACAGACTCAATAGCCTCATCCCTAGCTCCAGTAGTAATAGGATGGGTAGTAGCAGGCATAGGCTACACAGACGGCTATCCACAACCAGGAGATGCCCTAACACCAGCAATCTATAAGGGCGGCCTAATAATCATGGGCATAATACTTGCGACCTTAGTAGTAACCATGATAGCCATCAGATTCTATCCATTAGATAGAAAAGAAATGGAACTTATAGCAGAAGACATAGCCGTAAGAAAAGAAATCAAAAAAGAAGGTCTAAGCGAAGAAGAACGTAACCAAATAAAAATCGAAGTAGAAGAAGGCGGCGTAAAAACCGAATTTAAAGAAGACGATTTAATAAAATAAGAGTTTATAAAGGGAAAGTCATAGGACTTTCCTTTTTTTGATGCCTATTTACCAAGATTTAATTTTAAAGATAATAAGCGATACCTTACTCATTCATAATCCAGACTAATTAATCTCTTAGTATTTTCCGTAAATTAATAAATATTTAATTACTAAAAAATCGAAACAAGAAACTTCCATAAGTATAAGGAAAATGTTTGAGTGGAGGTTTGTAATGATATTTTATATAATTATCATAAAGGGTGATGAAATGATTGAAACAAGAACTAAAGAAGTCTTCGATTTTCTAACTAGTGACTATAACTTTCACAGTTCGGAAGAGATAGGAGCCGCACTTGAATTAAGCTCTAAAACTGTTCAAAAAGAAATAGGAATTCTTAATTCATACATTAAAGAAAGGGGAGCGATAGTAGATTCAGAACCTGGAAAAGGATACCAATTCAGAATTTTAGATGAAGAAAAATTTAAAAACTTTTTAAAACACGATTGGTACAAATACGCCTACTTCCATCAAGAAAACCCAAACAAAGAATTTCGTATAGAAAGCATATTGAAGCTACTACTGTTTTCAAATTCTTTTATAAAACAACAGGAACTTGCTGATATTTTCTATGTGTCAGCATCACAGATTAATAAAGATATAAAAAAAGTTAGAAAATTACTAACTGCTTATAATATTAATCTAATCAGCAAACCATATTATGGTATGAAAATTAAAGGAAATGAAAAAGATATAAGGCGTGCAATAAGAAACGAAATAGGTGAAGATCCAAATATCTTTGGTAAAGATGCCGATAAAGAGCTTTTTATAAGAATACAAGCAATAATCGACGGTATAGATTTTCCTGAATCTTTTTATATGCCCTATGTAAATTTCAAAAATCTAGTAATCCACATATATATTTCTATACTTAGGATCAAAGATGGTAAATATATAGAAATATCTAATGAATTATCCAAACGAGTTGTATCATACGAAGAATTCAATATTGCAAATATTGTAGTAAAAGAGCTTTCAGAAAAATTAGAGATCAAATTTCCAAAAGATGAAATTTTATACTTAACTATGCATCTAATCAGCAAAAATACTGTTACAAATTATGAGAAAGTGTCCCCAGAAATTTCTGAACTATCGCAACAAATGATTGATACAATTTTTAAAGTAACTAAATACGACTTTAGATCAAATATCGATTTATTTTTTGCACTAGCCCTCCATCTTGGTCCACTCATAGAAAGATTAAGATATGGACTAACCATGAAAAATCCAATTCTTTCTGATATTAAAGAAAATCAAATAGCATTTATGCTAGCAAGTATTGCAATTGATCCAATAAATCAAAAATATAATACTAGCGTGTCAGATGATGAAATTGGCTATATCGCACTTCATATTGCTAGTGCTATGGAGAATAATAGCTTCCAACAAAGAAATATCCTAATAGTTTGTGGTTCAGGAAATGCCTCGGCGCAAATTATGAGAACGCAAATAGAGAGAAAATACAAAAATCAGATTTCAAACTTAAGTATAACCGACCTAAGTAAGCTGAATCTATATAATCTTGATAATTTTGATTTTATTGTATCGTCAGTTCCAATCAAAAAAAAGACTAATACACCAATTGTATATGTGGATATTATCTTTAAGGAACAAGACTTTATAAAAATAGATGATGCAATTAATATAAATGACTACAATGAACTGGATAACATATTTAATAACTCTATATTCTTAAAAGATATTGAACTTAAAGATATGAATCACGCTTTAGACATCCTGTCTAATCTTGTAGCTCAAAAAACTAAAATAGATGTTTCTTTTATTAAAGAACAATATCTAAGAAGAGAACAGCTAGCCTTTACTTCTTATGGTAATGTCGCCCTACCACATATTTTACAACAAGTAGAGGGAAAAAGTTTCTCTATAATATTAATTCCTAAAAGAAAAATCAAATGGAACGATGATAGAGTTAAGGTAATTTACTCTCTAATAATAGGAAATGATAGGAACGACCTAAGTTTATACTATGATAAGCTAGGAAATTATCTAAATAATAATAATTTAATAGAAAAATCATCAAAAGTTACTAACATAGATGAGTTTAAAAAAATATTTTTGGAGGGATAAATAATGGATAATGAAAAAATGTATGAAGTAGCATTTCAAATAATTGTCCACGCTGGAGAATCTAGATCACTTTCTAGTGAAGCTATGGATGCAGCAGAAAATTATGATTTTGAAAAAGCTGAAAACTTATTAAAAGAAGCTAAAAAGCAATTTCTTGAATGCCATAAAATTCAAACAGATATGTTAACTAGCGAAGCAAATGGTGAAAAAAACGAGATAAATGTAATATTTATCCATTCACAAGACCACTTAACCATGGCTACAATGGCTATGGAGAACACAAATAGAATGATAAAGCTTTATAAAAGACTACAAAAAATGGAGGAAGATAAATGAAAAAAGTTATGTTACTATGTAATGCTGGAATGAGCTCTTCAATGATGGCTAAAAAAGCTAGTGAATATCTAGAAAAAAACGGTTTTGATATTCATGTTGATTCTACCACCACAGCTGATGCAGAAGATGTATTCGAAAATCCTGAATATGATATGATTCTTGTAAGCCCACAAGTAAGGATGTTGTTTAATGAATATAGCAAAAAAGCTGAAGAAAAAGGGAAAGAAATAGCTCAAGTAGGATTTGATGCTTACTCCCCTACTTCTATGGGTGTTTCAAAGATGGCTAAGTTAATAACAGATAAGATTGGATAGGAAGTATAATGAATAAATTTTTATGGGGTAACTCTACATCTTCAATGCAGACAGAAGGAGCTTATAATGAGGGTGGCAAAGGGCCATCAGTATATGATATTAGAGAAGCTACAGAAAATACAAGTGACTGGAAGGTAGCTATAGACGAATATCATAGATATGAAGAAGATATAAAACTTATGGCAGAAATGGGAATGAATTGTTATAGGTTTCAGATTTCTTGGTCAAGGGTATTTCCAGAAGGAGAAGGAAAGGTAAACGAAGAAGGCCTAGCATTCTACGAAAAATTAATAGATAAGTTAATAGAATACAATATAGATCCAATGATATGCCTCTACCACTTTGATATGCCTCTAGCTTTATATGAGAAATATGATGGATTCTCTTCAAGACATGTTAAGGATGAATTTGTAAAATATGGTAAACTTCTTGTAGATAGATTTCATCAAAAAGTTAAATACTGGATAACTTTTAATGAACACAATCTATATACAATGGATATGGGCTTTAAAATTGCAGGAAGCAAAAAAGAACACACATTAGAAAATATTTATAATATTCAACACTATACATTGCTTGGACACGCTGAAATCGCTAACTACATTCACGACAATTATAAAGATTTACAAATTGGTGGTATGCTTGCTCATTCACCTTATTATCCTGCTAGCAGTAGACCAGAAGATGTTCTTATAGCCAATCAATATGATAGATTTTTAAGTAAGTTATATCTAGATGTTTTCAGTGGAAGAAATTATCCTAAATTTTTCATAAATTATCTAGAAAAAAACAAAATCAAAATCGATTACACAGAAGAAGATTCACTTGTATTTGACAAATTAAAATCTGACTTTATATCTTTCAGTTATTATCAATCAACAACTGTAAAAGCAAACTGTAAAGATTTCAACACTCTAAAAATGGATCAAGTAATTGATAATGAATTTGTAGATAGAAGCGAATGGAATTGGGAAATTGACCCTGTAGGTCTAAGAATATCTATGGAGAATATTTTTGCTGATTCAAACTTACCTGTTTTTATTATTGAAAACGGCTTGGGCCTAAGAGAAGAATTACCTGAAAATGAATTTATCGAAGATGATGAAAGAATTTCTTATCACGATAACCATATTAAAGAAATGAAAAAAGCTATGAAAGAAGGGGTTGAATGCATAGGATACCTTGGTTGGGGTCTCATAGATATACCTTCTTCATCAGGCGATATGGATAAGAGGTATGGAGCTGTCTATGTTAATAGAGATAACCACGACCTTAAAGATTTAAGAAGAATAAAAAAGAAAAGTTTTGAGTATTTTAAAACCATATTTAATCAAAATATATTAAAGGAGACAAAAAATGACTGAAAATAATAAAAGAAGCTTCATGGATAAATTTACAGAAGCCGCCATGAAATTTGGTGCACAAGTCCACCTTAGATCTCTTAGAGATGCTTTCGCTATAATGATGCCTTTGTTTATATTAGCAGGTCTTGCAGTATTAATAAACTCTGTAATATTTCCAAAAATTTTAAGTGAAAGTTCTTTACAAACCGCTGGGTATTGGGCAGTGTCTATAGCAAATGCTACATTAAATGTTTCCGGTCTAATTCTTTGCGGAATAATAGGATATACACTCTCAAGAAATAAAGGCTATAAGAGCCCTTATACATGTGTAATGATTGCAATAGCAGCTCTAATAGTAATGATGCCTCAAACATTAAAAATAGCTGCAGCTGACGGTACAGAAATTGAAGCTGGTGGAATTTTAACATACGGAAACCTAGGCACATCATCAATGTTTGCCGGAATAATAGTGGGACTATTGTCTACAGAGATTTACCTAAGACTCTCTAAAATAGACAAATTAAGAGTAAACATAGGCGGAGATGTTCCACCTCAAGTAAACGCATCTTTCAATAATATGATTCCAGCTATGTTAACAATTATAATTTTCTCTTTAGTTAGCTTTGGACTATACGCAGCATTTAAAACAGATCTTATAACATTGATAACAACAATGATACAAGAGCCTCTAAGAAAGATTAATACATCATTAATAGGTACTGTTCTTATATACAGTTTTGGTAACTTCTTATTCACATTTGGTATACACCAAACAGTAGTAAATGGTACAATACTTGAACCTCTATTACTCGTTAATATGAACGAAAATATGGCCGCTGCTGCTGCAGGAAAAGAAATACCTCATATAATAAACTCAACATTTGTACCAACTTTCGGTATGATGGGTGGAACAGGATCAACAATATGCTTATTAATCGCTGCTTTCATCTTTTTCAGAAAAAATCAACAATATAATGAATTAAGCAAATTGGCAGTTGCTCCTGGTATTTTTAATATCAATGAACCAGTAATATTTGGTTTCCCAATAGTATTCAACCTTCCAATGATGATTCCGTTTGTATTAACTCCTGCTATAGGAATCATAGTAGCCTACTTTGCGACAGCAATTGGATTTATGAATAAATGTACAGTTCTTGTTCCATGGACAACTCCTCCACTATTAAATGGTTTCTTAGCAACCGGTGGAGATTTCAGAGCTATTATAGTTCAATTAGTGATAATAGTCATAGGTGTGCTCTTATATCTACCATTCATGAAGATAAGTGAAAAAGTAAGTAGAGAACAAGCAGAAGCTATGAATAACTAAAAACTTCGAACAAGTAAATAGATTTTTTCAAAGTTAAAATTTAAAAATCAAAACCAGGCCAGTGTGATTAAAATTTACCAAATCACACAAGGCCTGGTTTTTTATGTTAGATTATTTAACTAATCATCTACGCCTAGGATATCATTTATCTCATTTTTATATAAGATGGCTTTGGCACCGTAGATTGCCTGTACACCTCCTGGCACGTCTAGGACTCCTGTTGCTCCTAATCTTTTTAGGGTTTCTCTGTCAACCTTGTCTACGTCGTTTAAGTTGATCCTTAGTCTTGTGATGCAGGCATCGACATCTTGGATGTTTTCTTTTCCGCCTAGGGCTTCTAATATTACTACCGCATCATCTCTAATTGATGATTTTGTTTCTACTTTTGTTTCTTCTGCTTCTTCATCGCCCCTACCTGGTGTTTTGATATCAAATTTAGTGATTAAAAACCTAAATGAGAAATAGTATAGGGCTGCTGCTGGCAAACCAAATATCATAGTTAAAAATCTTCCTGCAAAGAATCTTGTTCCTTCGGTATATAGACCGACATGGTTAGGGTCTGCAAGTTGGGCAAAAAATATCTTTTGCGCCCCTACAATTTATTCTCCAGCGCTTATAAGGGCTTGTTGGACTGGTGGCCAAACTATAAAGAAAAATACACCGACAAAGATAGCCACAAAGGATGTAATTATAGGAACAAACCTTGATCCACCAAAAAATCCTAAAAATTGTGGCAATTGGACCTTGTAGTATTTATTGTGAAGATAAACCGCAATAATTCCTACAACTAGGGCTCCAACTACACCAGTGTCGATAGCCTTGCCTTCTGGATCAAATATTGAAAGAAGGGTAGCTATTGTAGCATTCATAACCAAGAATCCTACAGCACCTGCTAGGGCGGCAACGCCCTTTTCCCTGTCAGCCAAGCCAACCATAATTCCTATACACAACAAGAGTGCTAAGTTGGCAAAGACAATATTTCCCGCACCTGCCATTACCTTGAAAATTGCTTGTAAAAAGTTATTGGCAAGGAATGGGTAAGCTTCAATTGTAGCTTGAGATGATAAGGCACCACCTATACCAAGCAACAAACCAGCTGCTGGCAATAAGGCTATAGGTAGCATAAAAGCCTTACCGACTTTTTGTAAATACTTAAACATAAGACCTCCTAATAATTTTAAATTCCATCAATAGTTTTTCTCTTGATGGAGGGCTCATCAGGCAAAGATTAAAAAGATATAAAATCTTATAAAAAAACGTTTTTAAACTCCTTTCCAATAGTAATTAATATGTGATTAATCTTGATAAAAAAATTATAAATCTAGCATATATTTCTACCCTAATAAGCCTATCTTAATAGTATTTATACCCATAAATATTATTTAAATTACTACTTTATCCAATTATCATTAAGAAAGTACTTGCAAAATCGACCTAGTATTAGCATGCACAGGTGAGATAAAAAAAGATACGGCTTCATCTACGTAGACCTTGATAACGAAGGAAAAGGCAGCCTTAAGAGATTTAAGAAAAAATCTTTTAATTGGTACAAAAAGTAATAGCTTCTAATGGTGAAGATTTAGAATAAAAATTACACCTCCACTAATTTTGACCTGAACCCGTAAACACGGAATAATTTAATAATATTTTAAGCGGAATGTAATCTGTACATAACAGGTGACATTCCGTTTAATTTTGTTTTAATCCTATCTTCACTGTACCATTTTATATATTTTTTAATCTCATTTCTCAAATGATCATAACTTTTAAAATCCTCACCATAAAACATTTCTTATTTTAGTATTCCAAAGAAGTTCTCCTATATCTGTTAGCCATAATTGATTTGGTTTATTTGCTTTAAATTCTCTATTTACGACATTGTCTGCTACTTTACCTATTTGTCCCTTGTATGATGAGTATTTTCTTGATCTACTTTTAAATTTAGAGCATAGCAAGGACTCTTCCCTCATTATCCTTAAAACTCTTTTATGGTTAACATTAAATCCTTTATTTTTCAATACCTGGGTCACCCTTCTATAGCCATATCTACCTTTTGATGCTTCTACTATGGTTGTTATTTCTTTTCTGATTTCTTTGTCCTTATCTATTGGTTGTTCTAATTTTATCTTCCATTCATAGTAT
Source organism: uncultured Anaerococcus sp. (assembly GCF_963512375.1). NCBI lineage: Bacteria > Bacillati > Bacillota > Tissierellia > Tissierellales > Peptoniphilaceae > Anaerococcus > uncultured Anaerococcus sp. The sequence goes on along the minus strand of NZ_CAUPMI010000008.1, from coordinate 57,917 downwards.
GATGATTTTGGTAATTTAGCTATTTTTAGCCATTCGTTTACTTTGCTTTGAGGATTTTCTTTTAGAAGTTTGAGGATTATCTTTGTCTTTTCCTTGCTTCTGCTTCCTCTTCCAGGAGCAAGGCTTGTAGCTTTTTTTCGTAGATTATCTTCATTTTGAGAAGTCTATTTTCTTCTCTTAATCTTATTAATTCTTCTCTTTCACTTTCATTTATTGGAGTATTAAGTTTAAACTTTTTATTTGATTTAGTCATGTCGTTTTTAGGCCTTCCTCTGTTATCTTCTAGTCCAGATAAACCACGCTGTCTATATGCTCTCTCCCAATTACATATTATTGATCCATTGCTTATGTTAAAGTGCTCTGCGGTTTGTCTGAATGAGATATTATTGATTTGCCTATATTGTATTACAGATAGCTTAAATTCACTAGTGAATTTATCTGGATTTTGCTTTTTTGATAAGTTATCAAAGCCTCCTGATAAATATTCCGTTACTAGTTTAACTTTAAATTCTTTTGTGTATTTTGGCATACAGAAACCCCTCCATCCGTATTCCGGATTTTGGGGTTCAGGTCATTTATCGGTGGGGTGTTTTATTTGCACTTTTTAAATCAAAAGAGATACTTAATTAATACTAGTTTTAAAGAACTAAAAATAATAATCAGGTATCTCTTATTTATTTCACCATAGATAAAGTTATGTTAAATCGAATAATTTGTTTGATAAATTACTATAATTTATTAATCTTAAACAACGATATATTCTAGCACAAGATAAAATTTGTATCACTCCAAATTAGAATGTCTTTTCCTCATTGATTCAGATGTTTCTAAGTTTAGATTCATTAGAAACAAAATGAAAGCATCAGTCACAAGCAAAGCTGCTTGTTCAAATAAACTACCCATAGGCTGATTTGATTTATCAACATCCTTTAATACCAATGAATCTTCGCTAATTTGAAAAATTTTAGAATCTTTATTGGATGTTATACTTAATATTTTAGCTCCATCTTTTTTTGCCCTTTCTCCTATGGTATACAGTGAATTCGTATTTCCTGAATTAGATATAAGTAATACAACATCATCTTTTCTAGCTAAAGGAGTGCTAATCTCTCCTATTAAATGTGCAGAGTATCCTAAATGAACAAGTCTATTTACGAATCCTCTTGCTGCCATACTTGATCTTCCGACACCACCAACGAATATCCTTCTATCTTTCTTAAAATATTTAGATAATTCTTCAAAATTTAAGAGAGTATTTGATTTGCAAAATTCAATAATTTCGCTCTGTATTAATTCTAAGTAAGGCTGATTATCCATAGCTTTTTCCTATCTTTTTTAATATTTCAATGTTGTATAATATTTTTTCATTTTTAAAAATATATCCACCAGACACAACAGCCTCAGCACCGCTTTCTAGTATTGGTCCAAGTGTTTTATCATCAACTTTTCCATCTACCATAATCCTATATGAGTATTCTTTTATAATTTTTATATCATGTAATTCCTTAATTTTACCATACATTTCAGTAATTATATGAGAATTTGGGGTACCAGGCTTTATCGTTAAAACTAAAACTTGGTCTACAAAGGGTAAAATCGCTTCTATGCTGGATATTGATGTGTGAGGGCTAATAGCTATACCAACTTTTTTATTTTGTTCTTTTACTTTTTGAATAATATTCATAACATTAAAAGTGCTCTCAAAATTAAAAGTTATACTATCAGCTCCTGCTTCTATAAATTTTTCAATTTTTCTTTCAGGATCCATTACCATAAGATGTAAGTCTAATTTCAGATTTGTATGTTCTCTTATAGTTTTTACAAACTTTGGCCCAAACGCCATATCTTCGACAAAATTTCCATCCATTATATCTATATGGATCTCTTTTATCTCGCTTTTATTTAGAGTATTTAATGTTTCTTTAATATTCCAAAAATCACTATTTAAAATTGAAGGTAGTATATCAACCATTTTTTTCACCTAATAATAAGATGCTTATATTTCTATTTCTTTCTCGCAACTGGTCCCAATCAATAAAAAATACTTTGCCTAGTTTCCCTAGCAAAATTTTTTTATCTTTTATTATAAGAGTCATCGAATTGCTGCCAAATAGTGAAGATTTTAGATGAGCATCCGTATTAAGCATAGTCCATTTTTCTGGTGGAAATTCCGAATCACCTAGATTTAATCCAAACTCTATATGTTTTTCTCCAGGGCTATGGTAATCGCCCTCTGACCTCATTGGTGGGGCGATTTTCTCCATCATTTCAGCTATATCAACATGTAAAAAGTCATCACCAAAATAATTCCTATCATGCATATCCTCATCAAAAAACAACGAACAAGTAGTATGAGAGCTTGATATAACAATTATTCCGTCTGTTATAGAATTTTGATCTACTATATCTTTAATATTATCTGTTATATCATGGAAGGATGGCCTTCCTGCAACTGTTTCTAGTTTAATAGAATCATGTATTATCATTATTTTTCCAATTCTTTACGTATTTGTTCAAACACCTTATCCCTACCTACACCAGTTAATAAAGCAACACCATTAATTACTTTTTCTTTTACTGAATCTGGAACAACTGTTGTACTTACAACGACATCATAATCATCAAATTTATTTAATTCATCAGCTATTTTTGATTGATAAATTTTTGCATCAGAAGCCAAATTGTTATCTTCTAACCACTTCTCTATTTTAGAAACAGCTATTGTTGATGTTGCATGACCGGCTCCACAAATTACTAATATTTTTTTCATTTTTATCTCCTTTAAATTTTATATTCTATTGAAAATAAGAAATTTTCTTAACCCTGTTGATGTAATACATTATTAGTATTACTAATATTCCTATTATTACGACTCCAAATATTCCTAAATATTTTAAAGCTAATACATATAAAACAACTGGCCATAAAGCTGCGAGTAGCATTGTAACCAATCCTGCTGTTCCAACGTCGAAACTAGCTAAATTAAATACATCTGTCATTACTGGAGCTAACCATGTTGATAAATATAGACAAGCTACAACATATATAGCACTTCCTAGTACAGTTCTAATAACGTTTCCTTTAAAGAAAGGAACCATCATCGCTATAGCAAATGCGAAAAATGCTAAATCTCCAAAAGGTAAAACTTGATTACCCGGTAATACTAATGCAAGAGCCAAAGAAATTGGAACTAGTAATATTGATGTAGACATAACTGCAGAGTGTCCTACTACTAGTGCAGCATCCATTCCTATATTAACTTGTCTACCACCTAATTTATTATTAGCAAAATCTGAAGCAGCTTCTGCTATTGGTCCAAGGCCTTCCATAAACATCGCAACCATTTTAGGCATTATTTTCATTACCGCCGCTGTAGATATAGCAAGATTTCCGATCTTAGCTGCATCATATTTAGCAAAAATACCAACTATTGCACCTATAACTAATCCTATAAAAACAGTATCTCCCAATATCCCAAATCTTTTAGTTAAAGATTCGGCGTCAAGATCAATTTTATTTAGACCAGGTATTCTATCAAAAACCCAATTTAAAGGACGTGCAATTATTGCACCAGAATTAACCATCATGTGGCTTATGGCTATACCAGGATATCCAAAAAATTCACTAGTTTTTTTCTGATTTATATCTGCAAGTAACCATTGAATCATTACTGCAACAGTTCCACCTACTAGACCAAACGCAAAATTACCTGTAATTGATTGAGTAATCATTCCCATAAATATTGGAAACCAAAAATTCCAAATATCTACATTCAAAGTTCTAGTTAAACCCAAAAATACGAACAATATATTAACTACAAGTGAAATAGGTATCATCATCAAGCCTAAAGATGTAGAGAAAGCTAAAGGCCCTCCAACTCCCACACCTATATCTAATATATTAAGAGAACTACCATAATGATTTCCCATTTCTTGAATTGCACTTCCTAAACTACCTGACAACAAATTCAATACTAGTCCAAGACCAATCGAACCAATTCCTACTGTTATGCCTGACATTATGGCCTTTCCTGGTTTTAAACCAAAAATAATTCCTAAAATAAAGATTATTATTGGTAAAAAAACATTTGATCCAAGACCTATGAACCATTGAAACGAATTAATTAAAACTGACATTAAATCCTCCTTATTAAACTATATTTTAGTCAATTCCATTTTCTTTTAAAATATTTAGAATTTCATCCTTATTATCTGATTTTAGAAGAAAATTTATAACTTCCTCATTAGCAAATAATTCCATTAATTTTTGTAAAGTTTTTATTTGATCACCAGGTTCCTTCATAGCAAGCATAAATACTAAATTTACAGGGAATTTATTATTAACATCTGTCATGTCCGCAAAATCAATTGGTTTTTTTAAAGATGCAAAACAAATTTGTGACTCCAAAACATGTTTTGAATCAGTATGTGGTATAGCAAATCCAACATTTCCTATTTGTATTCCTGTTGGGTACTCAGATTCTCTACTTACTATTCCATCATAAAAAGAATCTTTTACACATCCGCTATTACTTAAACAATCTGACATAAATTTAAATAGCTCATCCTGACTATTGACGCTTACAAAAGTATTTATTAACTTCTTATTAAAATACATATTCACCTCATATACTTCTAATTTCTTCTATTAATTCCTTAGGGCTATAACATCCTACCAATTTATTGACTTTCTCTTTCGAGTTTATCTTTTTATATATTTTATCTACTATATAGCGAATATTTTCTTCTTCATCATCTTCAAAATTCATGAAAATAACTAATGATATCGGGACCCCGTCCCAGTCGATAGGACTCTTTAGAGTACATATTGCTATATGTGTTTTATTAACTGTTTTTGGGCTTGCATGAGGTAAAGCTACCCCATATTCTAATGCTGTAATTCCTATAGCTTCTCTAGCAAAGATAGACTTCAAGTAAGAATCATCAACAAATTTATTTTTCTTTAATGAATGGCCAACATATTCGATTAATTTTTCTTTATTCTCAAATTCTTTACTCAGAAATATAGTTTCTAAAGATATTAACTGAGCAATGTCTATATTATTTATATTTTCACTACTTATCTTGTCTTTCCTTATTTGATGTCCCTTACTAAATATTTTTGTATATTCAGATATTATTTTAATATAGTCATCATTATTAATTACAGGATTAACAAAAACATAAGGTATATCTAAATTTAAATAGTCCAAATTTATAGATGAAATAATAAAATCTACATCACTTAAATCACTTTTACTCAAATCATCCAATGTTTTTACTGATAAATTATCTTTTTCTGGAAGAAATCCTTTTACTTTGTTATATATAAGCTGAGCACACGAAACTCCATATTGGCATACTACTAAAATATTATTAGACTTATTCGAGGCTTCTATCTGGATTTGAAAATATATTAAAATCAGAGATACTTCATCATCATTCATCTTTATCTTAAAGAAATCTTCCAATATATTAGCTGAATACCAAATTATACTAAATAAGGTTTTATACTCTTGACGCAAACTTTTTAAAAGAGGATTTTGTATATGAATACCTAGTTTTAATCTCTCAACCATAGCTGATATATGATATGAAAGCGCCTTAACCAACTCTTTATTATTACTAAAATCGACTCCTTCAATCTTGCTAACCTTTCCAATAAATTTATTTACTATAAAAGAATTATCAGTTCTATCTCCTATTTGTTTATCTACCAACCTATGGGCATAAAGTTGTTTTTTAAGATATGTGATATCTTTAGTCTCTAAATTAAGTTTTAATTCATCTTTTAAGAAATTAACAAAACTTTTGACTGTCTCTGATTCACTATCCTCAAACTCAGGATTATTATAGTTAAAATCATCTTCAATATGACATCCTATCTTAACTCTAGAACATAAGGTAAATACAGATGTCAGGAATGATTGAATATAGTAATCAGGGAGATTTTCTATCAAACCTTTACTATTAAGAAACAATTCTTCGTATATGCTATTAACTATATTTTCATCAAAAAATGCTAACTGGGCTTTATTTATGGAACTTAAGCATGAAATCTTGTCTGAATAATGAAATATTATCTCTATTAAAGAGCGTTGAATATTTAGCTCGTCTCCGATTAACTCAATTCCTGATGTATTTGAAACTATTTTTGATCCATATCCTTCTACTACTTTATTAATAACCTTTATATCATTATAAATTGAAGTTTTACTTACAAGATATTCTTCAGATAAACTCTCTAAGGTTAGATTGTTATTCGTTAAAAAAAGCTGCTTGATAATGTAAACTCTCCTATTATCGACAGAGTAATTATCACTATCTATTCTTCCTTTAATCTTTTTCTCTAAATTTATAATATTTTCAGTATCATTTGTTTTAAGCAAGATTCCCTTCGAAGGAATATTAACAATATCTATATTGTATCTATTTGCTATTGTTCTCAAACTATCGATGTCTTTAAAAACCGTTCTCCTAGACACTTGCAAGTAATCACTTAATCTTCTAGATGAAATAGGTTCATTATGATTAGATAGAATTTTTAGTATCTTGTATTGTCTTTCGATTATATCACCTCCCTAAGATTAAATAATAGATCATCTATTTGACCCAATTATATAATAGGTTGAAACTATGGTCAATTACACTTATTTCTACATTCATTGTTAACGTTTGTTAAAATAACCATGGATAGTTACAAAATTTTATTTAATAGATAATATTAAATTACATGGTTTAGCTGTGGAGGTTTTAATTACTCTTTAAAAATGTAAAATACTAATAAGACTAAAGAAAGGAATCCTATATGTAATGGAAAAAATAAGTAGAAGGGATTGGGCGACCTTATTTCTAGCTCTTTATCACGTATCTCCAATAGCTATAAACCAGTTTGCTCCAAATATTGTAGATAAACTTGGCATATCTATAAGCTCAGTAGAGCTCATGCTTAGTTTAAATGCCATAACTGGGACTATATTTTTAGTGATGTCTGGCAATATCAGCGAAAAATTTGGTATAAGAAAGACAACTATTTGGGGCCTAAGCCTTATAATTGTTAGTGGTCTTATCCCTGTCTTGTTTAAAAACCAAGTCTCTCTTATCCTTAATAGGCTAATTTTAGGGGCTGGCATTGGGATTTATGCTGCAAATTCATCTACCTATATAAGCTTCTTTAATTCAGGCAAGAAGAAGGCCAAGTTACTGGGTTTTAGGGGTGCCTTTGAGATGATTGGCATTATCCTTACTATTTTCATCGCTGGAATCTTTGGTAGTAATAATTTTTACTACTCCTTTGCAGTTTATATATTAGCCCTCTTTCCACTTATATTTTTCTTAACATCAGTCCCAGAGATTGAAATCTCAAGTAAGAATGATAAGTCGAAATTTAGGGCCAATGGAGTTTACAAATATTACATAGGCCTATCCCTAGCAATTATCATGTCAATTAATGCTATGAACCTCAGATTTCCAACAGTCCTTGCAGCTAACGGAGTCCTTGGCAAGTCTATTAGTTTTTACACTATGGCTATCATGTTTATTGGCATGGTTGGCGGACTTGCCTTTGGTAAATTTTTTGAGATTTTTAAAGAAAAGACCCTAAGGCTAGCGACCTTGATGGTGATTATTGGGAGTCTGATAATTTCGATTACAGATAAATCTATAATTTTATTGGTCCTAGGGGTTGGAATCGCTACATTTTTCCAATCGATTTGTATTTCATTTTTGGTGGGAGATCTTGAAAACCATATGGCAAGCAAGCACCTGGCCAAGGCCACCGGGATCTTGTTTGCTGCCAATAACCTGGGCATGCTCATCGCCCCTCTTTGCCTTATGGCTATTAAGAAAATCACAGGATTTACTAGCCTAACCGGAGTATTTGTTGGTATAGGGGCTATCTTGTCGGTATTTCTATTATATGAAATATTTTTCTTAAAGGATGATAAAATTAATGCAAATGAAAGGAAGAATTACTAAATGACCGAAGACCTCTACCCAAACCACAGCTTAGAAGAAATCATAAATGACATGGATACAAATGACAGAAAGCGACTTGCTAAGCAGAATTATCCCACAGATGGGGTGATAGTTAAATCTGATCTTGCTTATATAGATGATGGGAATGATTTTCACCTTTTTGATATTTATTATAATGAAGAAAATTATGGCAAGGACCTGCCTACCATCATAAATATCCACGGCGGTGGCCTTGTTTATGGGAGAAAAGAGCTAGATAAGAATATGAACATCGACTTTGCCAGAGCTGATTTTAATGTCGCAGGACTTAATTATAGGTTGATTCCTCAAGTGAGTCTTAAGGAGCAAATCTCTGATATTATAAATGGTATTTCTTTTATTTATGAAAATCACGAGAAATTTGACCTAAGTTTGGATAAGCTTTTTATAAGCGCTGATTCAGCAGGGGCCTATTTGGCTATGGCTGCCTTTGCAATCATAAATAGTGGCGAACTTCAAGATTTATTTGGGATTTTCTCCCCAAAGATTGAAATTGACGGCATGGTCTTTATCTCCCCTATGACTAGGCTTGCAGATGACGGATCATTTTCTACAATCAATGACTTTGTAATAGATGGTTTAGACCATGATGAATTAAAAACTTATGCCAAAAACATGATTAAAATTTTTGATAAGGTAAGTCCTTGCCCAATTTTTATCCAAACTAGCAAGGAAGATTTTATCAGGGACCATTCATATGAACTTAGGGATTATCTAGACAATAGAGGCGCCTTTTATGAATTTGCTGACTTTGGGAAAGGAATAGACCAGGCTCTCGGTCACGTCTTTCCCGTTTGCTATCCAAAATTTCCAGAGTCTATTATGGCTATTGGCCAAATGATTTTGTTTTTGAAAAATTTATAGGAGGAGTTATGAGAAAATTATATATAGTTAGACACGGACAAACACTTTTTAATCTCAAGGGCATGACCCAAGGATGGTGTGATTCGCCACTTACAGACCTTGGTATCCGACAAGCTCAAAAGGTTGGGGAGTATTTTAAGGAAAACAATATAAAATTTGATGAGGCTTACTCATCTACCCAGGAGCGAGCTTGTGATACACTTGAGCTTATAACAAACATCCCTTACAAAAGAGTCAAGGGGCTTAAAGAGTGGAATTTTGGCATGATGGAAGGTGAAGCTGAAATCCTCCAAAAAGTACCAAGACGCCCTGACCAAATGACCCACGAAGATTTCTTCGTGCCTTGGGGTGGCGAAAACGATAAGGAAGTTGCATCTAGAATGAGTAGGACAATCAAAGAAATCCTTGAAAAGTCTTCTGCCAAGACCATCCTTATGGTAAGCCACGCTGGTGCCATGTGGACTCACGTCCTTTCAACCTTGGATAATCCGCAAAGGGACAAACCAGGTCACCTAGGAAATTGTGCTATACTTGAATATGATGTGGACGATGCTAACAAACTTAAATTTGTCACAATCCACGAACCTGCCAAGGATGTAAAATAATCTTTATTTCTTACATGTCTTGCCTTTCCTTCGATTGTATCATAAATTTTTAATAAATAAGCTAAAAAACGGGTAAAAATATTAAAAGATACTTATGAGGAGGGACCTATGGCTAATAAAATTTCAACTAGAAAAGATTTAAAATTTCAGGATTTTAAGAAGGGGGACTTGGCTCGTCGTTTTGCCCGTATGGCTAGGATTTGTTCCAATCTTGATATTCCAATGCTTATTATTGTAGATGGTTGGGAATCTTCTGGTAGGGGCTATGTGATTAAAGAGCTTGTCAGCGAGCTTGCCGCCAAAAATTATGATGTAGAAGTCTTTGACAAGGAAGAAGCCTTAGATGATACTTATCCATTTATAAGGAAATTTTGGATAAACATTCCTAAAAAAGGCCATATCAAGGTCTTCGACAGATCTTTTTATTACAAAATTTTTGAAAATCTAGACTTATCTGGTAAGGAAATTCAAAAAAGGATAGATTCTATCAAAAAAGTGGAGAAGGCACTTTTCGATGATCAGACAATAATTCTTAAATTTTTCCTAAATGTAGATGAAAAAGAACAGAAAAAAAGGATAAAAATCCTTAAAGAATCAGTCAAAAAGGATTTTTATATAGATGGTTTGGACCAGGCCCAGCAGAAAAATTATGGCAAGTACGAAGACCACTTTGCAAGGCTTTTGGAGAAGACTAGCTTTTCTTATTCTCCATGGGATATTATAGATTCAAATGACAAGAAAGCTGCCGCCAAGGAGGTCTTAGGCCTAGGTGTAGAAAGGCTTAGCCAGGGTCTTGAGAGAGTTATCAGGCAAAGAGAGGATAGCAAAAATACCCAAAGGTCTTATCAAGAAACTGAGTCGATTCTAAAAAATCTTGACCTAAACAAGATTATTAGTGATGAAGAATATGATAAAATCAAGGATGATCTCCAGGAAGAGGCTGCCAAACTCATGTATAAATATTACGAAAAGGGTATTTCAACAGTCCTTGTCTTTGAAGGAGTCGATGCTGCTGGCAAGGATGGGGCTATTGAAAGGCTTATAAAAGAAGTAGACCCAAGACTTTATACAGTCCATGGTATATCCGCCCCAAGCAAGGAAGAACTAGATCACAACTATCTCTGGCGTTTTTATAAAAAGCTCCCCCAAGATGGCTATGTAGGAATATTTTCTAGGTCTTGGTATGGAAGGGTTATGGTTGAACGAGTTGAAGGCTTTGCTAAGACCAATGAATGGGACAGGGCCTATGGAGAAATGCTCGATATGGAAAAGGAAATCTATGATCATGGCAGCTTAATTATTAAATTTTTCGTTGTGATTGATAAGAACGAGCAGCTAAATCGCTTTGAAGCCAGGGAAAAGGACCCTGATAAAAATTACAAGATAACCGATGAAGATTGGAGAAATAGGGATAAGTGGGATGCCTATATTTCTGCCATGGATGAGATGCTAAAAAGAACAAATGCAGCCTATGCCCCATGGATAATTGTAGAGGGCAAGCAAAAGAAATACGCAAGGATTAAGGTCCTTAGAGAATATATAAGACTAGCCAAAGCCCACCTTAAAGAATTAGATTAGGAAAATATTATGCTTTATTTAAATGTATCTTATGAAGATAAAGACAAGGCAAAAGCCTTAGGGGCTAAATGGAATCCTAATGTAAAAAAATGGTATGTAAAAGATAGAAAAGATTACCCTAAGTTTATGGAATTTATGGGAGATGATAATATCCTAGTTTTAGATAATCTATACCTAATCCAAGGATTTCAGGAATGCTTTCGATGCCATAAACAGACCAGAGTAATAGGTTTTGGTCTTGATAAATATCTAGCCATGTATAAGTATCTAGAAGATGATAATTATAAATATGACAGGCAAAAATTTGCAAGAGATATAAAGTTATGTGAAAAAAATAATTTTGACATGCATATAGTTGGTCCCATAGACCCTATTCCATCAAAACTTTATAAACTAATCAGACAAAAATACAATTATAAAAATAGATATTCCAAAACAACTCACACTTCATCAATAAGCAATTGCTGCGATTATTGTGATGTTCTACAGGGTGACTTCTACTTATTTTATGAGGTTGATAGTCCTTTTTGGATTGACTCTGAAGAAAAATTAGAAAAACTTAAAATTTATAAATTTAACCTATCTAGAGATATACTAGTGAGCGCAAATGACGGGTGGTCGTCTTTTGACGAACTCTTTAAAAAGCATTGTAGGATAAAGGAATTTAATATAGAAATCTAAAAACCAGAAGCATATAGCTTCTGGCTTTTTTTAGTGTTTAGCTTCGTTTTCTACTGTTTGGCCCTTTTCTGGGTTGTCTATATATTTATCTCTTAGTTTTAGGGCTGATGGGCAAACTGCTATACCGCCTTCGCCTGTTTCTCTAAGTCTTTCTGGTAGGGAATCTCCTACTCTCTTCATGGCTTCTACAGCTTCATCGAAGCTTACAAACATTGCCACGCCTGCCATTGCCATGTCGGCACTTGCTAGGGCGTTCATTATACCGTTAGCATTTCTAAGGTTGCATGGGAATTCTACCATGCCGCCTATTGGGTCACAGATTAAGCCCATGATATTTAGTAGGCTTGCTGTTGCGGCATTTTCTTGGGTTTGGATGTCATAACCTCTAAGGTAGCATACTGCAGCTGCTGCCATAGCACTTGCTGATCCTGTTTCTGCTTGGCAACCACCTTCTGCACCTGCAAAGGTCGCATTGTCAAATATTACCTGGCCTATTTGGGTTGCTACTAGGAGGGCTTCTTTTAGTTTCCTGTCGTCATAGCCATATTTTTTGTACATGGTCATCATGGTAGCTGGGATTATTCCAGAGCTGCCTGCTGTTGGTGCTGCTACTATCCTTCCCATGGCTGCGTTAACTTCTGATGTTGATAGGGCCATGGCCATGGCTATGGATGGGGTATCTCCTAGGACACTTTCTCCGCCTAGAAAGTATTCGTTCATCTTCTTAGCATTACCGCCTGTCATGCCTGTCACGCTTCTTACGTCTTCTTCTAAGGCACGCTGTGCAGATGCCTTCATAACATCTAAGGTCTTTTGAAGTCTAGCAAATATTTCTTCTTCAGTCTTGCCTGTGTTTTCTATTTCATCTTTTATAGCTAATTGCCAAAGATTGAGATTTTCATTCTCGCATCTTTCTTTTAGTAATTTCATTGTTGTAAGCATATTTCTATCCTATTCTATATATTTTAAGAAGGTGAAGTCTTTGCCTGCTCTGATTTCCTCTAGAACCCCTTCTTTGAGTGGTTCATCAAGCTCGCAAACTAACATTACATTGTCACCATCTTTGATTGTCTTCATCATGTGAATGTTATAACCATACTCAAATAGCACGCCTGATACAAAGGCTATTACTCCCTTTTGCTCGCCATAAGACATAAAGAGGGTTGGCTTTGTGGCGTTGTATTCGATAGGATTGCCATTTACCTTGGTTATTACTATTGATCCACCACCTATAGAAGAACCTTGGACTTCTAGTGGGCTTCTGTCTGGATATTTGAAGACTATTTTTACTGTATTAGGATGTACATCGCCTAGGTCTGTTTCTAAGAAGTTGTATTTGATTCCAGCTTGATCTGCATAGTCAAATGAATTTATTATCCTATCATCATCTGGCTCATAGCCTAAAACTCCACCTACTAAAGCTCTGTTTGTGCCATGTCCCTTATAGGTTTTGGCAAAAGAACCGTGTAGATAAAAGTCTACTTCATTGAAATTTCTATCGACCATTCTTCTGGCTATATTGCCTATCCTGCAAGCTCCTGCTGTATGAGAGCTTGATGGTCCGACCATGACTGGTCCCATTATCTCAAAAATTGAAGCATTTACTGCCATAATTTCTCCTTTTCCTTAAATTATAAAGGGGAGTTAACCCAATAGATATTTCGTTAACATCCCCTTATCTTGCAAAATTTTACTAATCTTATTATTTAACTGGGTCTGCTTTCCAGTTTTTGTCTCCTAGGATATTTCTGTGATAGAATTTATCCACTGCTACTGCTAGAGCTGTATCACCAGAGATATTTGCTGCTGTACCAAATGAGTCTTGGGTTAGGTATAGAGAAATAGCTAATGTTGCCATTGCTGACTCTGGGCTGATTCCTACTATTGGTAGGAATGGAAGTGCTGACATTATTGCTCCACCTGGTGCACCTGGTGCTGCTACCATTGCTATACCAAGGATAGCTATAAGTTGGATCATAAGGCCGTATGAGTGGTCCATGTTGTACATTGTAAGTATTGTAAATACACAACCTGTAATTGTAATCATAGATCCTGGCATATGAACTGTAGCTCCTAATGGAATTACGAAGTCTCTGATTGGTTGAGATACGCCGTTTGCCTCAGCACATTCTAGGTTAACTGGAATTGTTGCTGCTGAAGATTGGGTACCTACTGCTGTAAAGTAGCCCCTAAGTTGGTTTTTAAGCATAGCAAATGGATTTTTGCCTGTATATGAACCTGCTGCCACAAATAATATTGTGATATAGATTAAATGTAGGGCTATGATGCAGATAAATATCTTCCAGAAAATTGAAAGAACTGCAAATACAGAACCTGTAAAGGCCATCTTAGCGAAGTTACCCATAATAAAGAATGGAAGTATTGGAACTATAGCTACTGCCAATACTTGGGTGATGATTTGGTTAAATTCATCAACTGCTCCGTATAGGTATTGTCCTGAACCTTTTTTTCTTAACCATGAAATACAGATACCAAGCATAAAGGCGAATATAATACCACTTGTAACTGTAAAGAATGGTGCAATCTCAACGCTAAAGTATGGGTCAAGTTTGATTTCATCTGCTGCTTGGATAGCTGCTACTTGACTTTCGTTGATAAAGTTAGGGAAGATTGCCCTTGACATAAAGTATGATGCAGAACCACCAATAAGGGTAGATGCATAAGCTAGGGCTACTGTGATACCTAAAAGCTTACCAGCACCTTCTCCTAGGTCTGCTATACCCTTAGTAACGAAAGCTAAAATCATAAGTGGAATTATGAAGTTTAGGAAGTTACCAAAGATAGATGAAAATGTCACAAAAATTCTTACTATTGATTCTGGTAAATAAGATCCTATCAAGATACCTAGGATAATACCACAAATCATTCTTGGAATTAAACCAATTTTTTTCATTTTTCTCTCCTTGTTTTATGTAATATGTAAACCTTTGCAATCGATAAGAAGCAAAAAAGTAGATTTTTTCTAAAATATATCTGGGTCGCCTTATCCCAAAATCATTACTAAACATTTATCAAAAATCTATACCAATTTGTATTTCCTATCTGAATAAATTATATATGATAAAAACGTTTATGTCAACACTTCGAGGGAATATTTGCCAAAAAATATCAATGATTTTCTTTGTTTGAAAATTATCAAGTTGATGTTACAGGCGATGTTAGCCCTTACATTTTTTATAAAAATTTTAAAAATTTTTCTTAATTTTACTCGAAAAATATCCCTTATCGGAAATCATTTGTAAGATTACCTACAGACAATTTCTAAGAAGATCATAAGCCTTATATTTTTAAAATAATTAAAAAGGCTTAAAGAAAAATCCTTCTTAGCCTTTTTTATATCCTAGTAAAGCCTTATAATCAAATCCCTTCTCATAGTCTACAAATTTACCATTTTCATATATGAAATCATAGAGATTTTTATTTTTTATTGTTTTGTTAAATTTCGGGTCATTAGATTTATAAATCTCTATTAAAGATACTTTCAAATCTTCTTCTTTTAATTTTCTCTCTGCCTTAAGCATAGTCAATACCGAATTTCTCAAATGACCTTTAAAAATTAAATACCTACCCTCTGTCGTGTAGGAACTTTTGTCATTATCAAGCAAGCAAGAAAATACAAAATCATCATCTTTCCAATATCCGAAAACCTCATCTAGATGATCTGATAGCTTGTAATCTTTAAAATCAGCCAGTATATGGACATACAAATCCCCAGTATCATCATGGGCAAGGATGTATTTTCTATCCTTAAGGTCTAAATTTTTAGCCCTATTATCTTCTATTACTTCTGTTTTTCTCACGCTATAGCCATCCTTTTAGAAAAGACTCTGGCTGTATATTTGCTTGCTCCAAGACCTACAAAATAGATTATTATGCTAATTATTAGGGTTGGTATTAAACCTGCCTGGACAAATCTTGAATTTGGTACAAACTTTGTAACTATAAAGTATGATGTCCAAACTGATAAAGTTGATTTGATCGGTACTGCATAAACTATATTTTCAATCTTGTCATAGTTTTTAAATATTAATATGATTACAAGATCACAAAGTATTCCTGAAAGCACTCCAGCTGCTGCCCCAAATATTGAAAATCTAAGCATATACAAGCCATAGGCTAGGGATATAAAGCTAACTGTTCCTATTCTTCTTGTCTGCATAGATGTGGCTGTGTAGATAAAGGCAAATACTGGTGCTGTAACTAAAACTCTTGATGATGGGATTGGTAAGGTTAGACTTATAGTGTAAAGCATTCTTCCTACCACTATCATCATGGCTAAGGAAAGAGCCATTAAGACCCAATCTTTTAAGGTAAATTTCTTCATTTTAATCTCCTAGTGAACAATAATTATCAAATTCTAAGTAGTCTCCTGTATTAGCAAAGGCTCTAGCCCTACATCCTCCACAGACTTCGTTATAGGAACAAGCTCCACATGCTCCTTTGTAATTATCATAGTCTCTTAGTTTTTCAAAAACTTCAGACTTATTCCATATATCAAGGAAGCTCTCCTCTCTTAGATTGCCAGCAGTAACTTCTGCATAAGGGCATATATTTACCCTTCCATCATAGACTACCGAGCAATATGACATACCAGCTATGCATGCCTTCTTAACCTTAGGATCAAGACCCAGTTCTCTAGCTATAACTGTAGACTGTGGGGCACAAGTTGGCTTTATAAATAGGTCTGATTCGTATTTAAGAACTTCCTTTATAGCTTTTAGGTACTCTTCCTTACTTAGGTAGACTCCCCCTAAATCTTTACCCCTACCAGTCATTACCAAAAATAATACGTGTACTGAGCTGGCTCCTAGAGAGCTTGCAAAATCTAAAAGCTCGTGGATTTCATCTTTATTCATTCTTGATATAGTTGTATTTATTTGAACCTTTACACCATTTTCCTTTAAAAGTTCTATGCCTTCTAGGGTCTTATCAAAGGCACCCTCATAGCCCCTAAAGTCATCATGAGATTTTTTGTCAGTTGAGTCTATTGACACCGCAACTGATCTTATGTATTTTTTAATTTCTCCTATGTTATCTTCACTAATCAAGGTTCCATTTGACCCCAAGCAAGTATATAGTCCCAAGTTTTGAGCATATTCTGCAAGCTCGAATATATCATCTCTCATAAGGGGGTTCACCACCACTTAGTTTGATCATATTAAAGCCAGCTTCTTTCATATCCCTAAAAAGTGCCTTGCACTCATCTGTGCTAAGCTCTCCAGAGGTATCTACATCCTCGAAAGAATTCCTATAGCAATGTTTACAATAAAGATTGCAAGCTCTGGTTGTGTTTAGCGAAACGATTTTCAAGTATATCCTCCCCAATCTTTAATAAAAAAACTTGCCTAGTTCAGGCAAGCCTTTACTTTAATAATCTAATTATAACAGATATCTCGTATTTCTCCAAAAAACCCTACACTTCTCTTTAGACTTTTGCTCAAATATCTTATTTCGGTCTAAATCTTACAAGGCCTGTGCAGCAATATTCACTTACTACTTCTCCCTCAGGATTTGTCGCTGTCATTAGATAGGTGACTGCACCATTTATCCCTTCTTTTCTGACTTTTTTATCTACAATTTCGACTTTTATATCATAAAGAGTGTCGGGATAGACTGGCCTTAGCCATTTGCCATATTCTATAGACATACCAGCTATGATGCCAGGCTTATCTATATCTGTCTTTACCCATTGGCCCCAAAAGGCCATGTTTGAATAAGAACCTGGGGAAATTATCCTTCCAAAAGAGCTTGCCGCTGCCTTTTCTTTATCAGTGTGGATTGCCCTTGGGTCGTATTTTTCTCCAGCCCAAATCAATTCTTCTTCGCTAAATTTAATTGGCTCTATTTCCTTGTCAAATATCATTCCTATTTCATAATCTTCAAAATACATTCTTAAGCTCCTTAGATCTTTTTTCTTTTATAAAGGTCTTAGCTCTGACATCCCTTGCTTGAAGGTGGTATTTATTATCTCCATCTAGGGCAAGAGCCTTAAGGTCATTTATCTTTCCTCCTATGTTCCTGTCAATTATAAGGCCTAGGTCGGTTTGGTCAAAGCTTATAAGCATGGCATAATCACCATCGCTATCGCCCCCGACCATGATTGGCCCGTAATTGTTCTGACTTTTTATATGGTCATTTATAGTTTGGACCTTGCCTTCCTTAAGGGTCGGAGGGTAGGCTGGGTCAAGATTTGGAATAATTTTACCACCACCATCTTTTTCTAGCCTCAGGCCAAGGACCTTGTCCTTGTCAAAACCATAAGCATTAGCCCCTGATGTGGCAAAGGCCCTTACTATATCTATAAAGGAAGCTGATACTATATAAACGTCAATTCCATTTGCTTCTAAAGTCTTATAGAGCTTTGCCATTTCATCTATATCACCCAAGCCCACAAAGATTGATATCTCAACTCTTCCTGCAGAAGATTCTATATCTGGAGATATAAATTTCTCCCTTCTGGGTGTCTCTTTTTTGACATAGGCAAAGGCCTCTTGGCAGAGATTATAAAGCTCTTCTGTGGTGTAATTTGTAAGCAAAAATGACATCCAACAATAGTCTTCCCTTGCATCAGACCTTGCCCTTATAGCCTTGTACCTATAAAACATCTTAGCCGTAAATTCCTTATAGACATTGGTATCTACCAAATCCTCTAGGTCTATATCCCCGCCAAGGCTCTTAGCTGTCCCGTAGAGTTTGCCATAGGCCTCTCTGATATCACTAGCAAGGAGGTCTATATTTACAGGATTTCCATCTAGATTATTAAATTTTTCCTCAAGATTATCGCTAGGTACGTTTTTCTTAATTACTTCTATAAGCTCTTCTGGATCCATCTTAAAAGCCAAATGTGTGATTATATAATATAAAAGCGACTCTTCTACATCGCCTATGATTGAGGTATTATCCCAATCAAAGACTGCAAAAGGCTTCTTATCTGCCCTGTAGGCTTCATTCTCACTGCCATGTCTTGCGAGCAAATTCTCTATGGCCTTTTGAAGGCTATCGTTGAAATTAGTATTTTTAATTGACTTGTTCATTCTCCCTCTCAGATCATCTTTCTTGGGTCTACGATTTTTATAAATTCTTCGTCAGATACATAAGCTAGCTCTTTGTTAGCTGTTCTTAAACTTATACCCTTTTTGTGGGCAAATTTAGCAAGGTCTGCCGCTTTTTCGTAGCCAATGAACGGAGATAGGCTTGTAACTAGCATTAGGGACTTATCTAGATTTTCTTTGATTTTTTCTTCATTTGCCACTAGGCCCTGGACTAGGTGGATATTAAAGGAATGGATGCCCCCAGCTAAAATATCAATTGATTCTAAAGTTTTTGAGATTATTAGTGGCATATAGGCGTTTAATTCAAGCTGGCCAAGGGAGTTGGCCATGGTGATTGCCTGGTCATTTGCCATCACTTCTAGGCAAATCATGCTTAGCATCTCTACCTGGGTTGGATTTACCTTGCCTGGCATTATTGATGATCCTGGCTCATTGGCTGGGATTATAAGTTCGCCAATGCCCGTCCTTGGACCAGATGATAAAAATCTGATGTCCTCGGCAATTTTTAAGAGGTTGCTGGCTAAGATTTTTATGGCTCCATGGGTCCTTGCAAGTCCATCTTTAGATGATAATTGCAAGAATTTATTAGGGTCAGCTTCAAGGTCTAGGCCAGTAAATTTTGATAAAAGTCTGGCCATTTCCCTATCATAGCCTTCTTTGGTGTTTAATCCTGTACCTACTGCAGTGCCCCCTATGGCAAGTTTCTCTAAAGCTTTGGCACTTTCTTTGATGTAAGCCTCATCTCTAAGTATAAGATCTGCGTAGGTCTTTATTTCATCGGAAAGAGCAAGGGGTGTGGCATCTTGAAGATGAGTCCTGCCTGTTTTAATTACCCCCTCAAATTCCTTTGCCTTTTTCTTAAAGGCTTCCCCAAGATTTTCTATTTCTGGCAAGAGCCTATCTCTTATGGCAAGCAGGCTTGCTATGTGCATAGCTGTAGGAAAGGAGTCATTTGTAGATTGGCTCATATTTACATGGTCATTTGGATGGATTAAATCTTCTCCCAAGATCTCATTGGCAAGGTGGGCTATAACTTCATTGACATTCATATTTGTCTGAGTCCCTGACCCTGTCTGATAGACTGTAAGTGGGAAATGGTCCTCATAACCACCAGCTAGAAGCCTATCACAAGCCCTAACTATGGCTTCCTTTCGCTTATTATCAAGCTTCCCCTGGCTTTCATTTACTATAGCCGCCGCCTTTTTTACAAGGATTAGGGCATGGATTTAATCTTTTGGCATCAATTTTAAACCTTGGGGGAAATTTTCAAAAGACCTCTGGGTCTGAGCTCCCCAAAGCCTGTCGCAAGCGATCTCTATCTCGCCCATGGAATCGTGTTCTATGCGCTTTTTCATCAATTTTTCTCCATATGTTCTTCATCAAGGATACCTGGTCTGGTCATCCTCTTGTAATCAAGAATCTTGTCGATTTCAACTTCATCCATAAGGCCCTTTTCAAGGATTAACTCCCTTACGGACTTATCTGATTTCATTGATTCCTTAGCGATGGCACTTGCAGCATCATAGCCAATATGTGGGGCAAATGGAGTAATTATTGCCACAGAATTTTCAACCTTGCGTCTTAATTTTTCCTTATTGGCTGTAATTCCTTCAACACAATTTACGGTAAGAGTTGAAATTGCACCCTTAAGAGCAGTTATTGACTCAATTAGGCTATAGAAAATTACTGGCTCAAAGGCATTTAGCTCTAGCTGTCCAGCTTCAACTGCCATTGTCACTGTCATATCATTGCCTATTACCAAGAAGGCAACCTGGTTTACAACCTCTGGAATTACTGGATTTACCTTGCCCGGCATGATAGATGAGCCTGCCTGCTTGGCTGGTAGTTTAAAATCTGAAATCCCTGTGGTTGGTCCTGATGAAAGAAGCCTTAGGTCATTGGCAACCTTTGATAGGCTTGCTGCAAAAGTTTTTAAAACTGAAGATGTAAATAAAAAACTATCCAAGTTTTGGGTTGCATCTATAAGGTCATTGGCTTGATTTAGGTCAAGACCTGTGATGTCGTTTAAGGTTGACACTATATTTTCCACAAAATAATAGTCCGCATTAAGGCCCGTACCAATGGCTGTTCCTCCAAGATTGACATAGGAAAGCTCCTTCTTTGCAGCCTTAAATCTCTTTAGCCCTCTTTTTACAACACGTCTGTAGGCGTTAAATTCCTGGCCAAGAGTAATAGGAACTGCATCTTGCAGCTGGGTGCGTCCCATTTTTATATATTCATCAAATTCTTTGGACTTCTTATCAAAGGCATCGACAAGTTTTTCCACCTCTTCATATAAATCATCCATATATCGGATTATGGCAACCTTGCCCGCTGTTGGGATAACGTCATTTGTAGATTGGCCTAAGTTTACATGGTCATTTGGATGGATGTGCTCATAATGGCCCAAGCTTCCACCAAGGCTTAGGTTGGCTATATTTGCTATAACCTCATTGGCATTCATGTTAAAGGAAGTCCCAGCCCCGCCCTGGATAGGGTCAACTATGAATTGATCAAGGTACTTGCCTGCCAAGATTTCATCGCAGGCATCAACTATAGCCTGCATCTTCCTATCAGAAAGGATTCCAACCTTGTTATTAAGGATGGCGCAAGCCTTCTTCACCTCAACTATAGCCTTAATAAAATAAGGGTCCATGGCCTTGTCAGTAATCTTAAAATTCTCATATGCCCTATAAGAATTTGCCCCATAATATGCATCCTTTGGTATATTTAGCTCTCCCAAAGAATCTCTCTCTAGCCTAAAATCACTCATATTTTCCTCCTATATAGATATTTTTCAAATAATTTAAAAATCTTTCCCTATCCTAATTATAAACCAAGAAAACGATTTTACCAAATAAATATGCAGGAATTTTTTATAAAATATGCCAATAGACTCATAAACATTTTAAAATTCATAATCTTTGTCATTCTGACAACGAAATGGGGAATAATACTATAAATAAGGAATTTCACTATCATTAACCAATAATAATTTGTTTTATTTAAATTCTAAGAAGTCTAATGAAATCTATTAACTTTTTGTTAATATATAGATTGAAATATAAAATTTAAAAAATGTATTCTTCCAATTTTTAAAATCTTCTATACTATAAGCACCTACTTCTATAGATGCTAGAAATTTATATTAATAAAATAGGATCTGAGCCATACCAAGTCTCTACATCTCTATCATGCTCATCATTATTTATAGGATCTTCATATCCTACATCATCAATCCATGAGACTGCAAAATAATACTTTTCTGCTTTAGTTTCTTTTAATACCAAATAAGATAGACCATTAGATTTATATTCTATATCGTAATCATTACTTGTTTCCATTAATCTATTTCCTACGTATCCCCAACTTTCTCCATAGGCTCCAATGGATAGCTTTACCCTTTCTTCCCCATAAAAGCTTATGCATTCTAGCATCTCCCCAGTTTCTATTTCAGATTTTAGGGATTGATTTTTTATAATTTCACAAGAAATGCTATATTCTTCACCAGTTGGTTTAGATATTATTTCTATTAAGTACCTGCCTAATAAATTAGGACAAGTTCTATCATTAGCACACTTTTTATATTCGTAGCTTATTTCTTCGTCATTGATTTTAATAGATATATCTCCAAATGGAGTATTTAACCTTTTCATATAATCCTCCTATTGTTATTATACCAAATTCAGAATACTGTTATCCCCATATCATCATAGCCGATTCACTTGTATCATTACCACACCTTATAGCCCTATCAAGTGCCATAATTGTAGCAATAACTCCCTATTTTTTTCTGTAGATTTTTCTTTGTTTCTATTAGAGGCAGATAATCTCATAAGTTGGTTTTTTAAGTAGTTAATTACATTATCCATAGATGATAGTATACTATTTGGATTGTGACAAAATTATAAGAGATGAAATCCCCTAAAATTATTTGTTTCTAGGCTTTTTATATGATAAAATTAAATTACCATAAAGAGAAGGCGAGAGACAAGCTCATCGACCCTTCAGCAACCTACCAAAAGGAAAGGTGCTAATGCTTGTATGATGGATACATATTAAACTTGCATCCATCTATCGATGGGTGTTTTTTTCTTCTCTAAAATTTGAAAGGAGAGAAAAATGTTACAAGAAGTTTATTACAAAAACTATAAGGAAAATCGTAATGGAGATTACAGGAAAGAACCAAGATCCATCCCTTACCTTGTTACAGAAAAAGATCGTGATATAATGGAATCATTTCACGACTTTCTTATAGACGAAGGTTTTGAATGTGTAGCCTGGAACTACTCATATCACACAGTACTAGTAAATACCGAACTAAGACGTTTTGGTATGATACATCTACCAACTTACTTCGAGTGTGTAGATTCTAGGAGATACACAATTAAAGAATTCATAGACGAAGTATATTATGCTAATTAGAATTTTTAAATCTATCACCAGATTTAGCATGAATCTTAGATTGACAAAAATTACAAAGAATCATAAGATTGTCTTAATCATTAGTTCCGATACGAAAAAGAAAAAGTTATAAAAATATGAATATCCATCATTTGATGAAATCTCATCGAGCTCTCATTAGCAACTAAATTATAATATTTTTATTAGAACTTCCTCAAATAATTTAGGACAATTTATTCATTATGCAAAGAAGTAGTTTATTTCTTTACTCCATTCAACATAATTACTTAAGTAATCATAAAAATTGGCACAAAGTATAATTACTTTGTGCCGATATATTTAAAGAGAATAGTTTACTGACTATAAGCCCATAGAACTTTAACTTTTATTATTTTCTTTTCTTGCTTGCAAATAGAGCAGTTGAGCTTGCTCCAAAGCCTAGGATAGCTAAAAGTGATGAGCCCACGCCTGTCTTTACATTTTTGGATGAGGCTTTTACATCTTGTTTTCCTTCTTGCTTAGGTTCTTCTTTTTTATCCTTTTTTGTAGCTTCACTTGTTTGATCTACTTTTTGAGATTTTTTATAATCTTTATTTAATTCTTTCTTTTCTTCAAATTTTTTAGTAGCTCCACTTTTTTCATCTACTTTATCTGAATTTGAAGACTTGGCTGATGAATTTTCGTTTTTGACATAGACTAGATCACCATTTTCAAAATATGTTCCATCAGCAAATTTAACTAGGGCTATAGGTTTGATGAATTTCGCATCTGCTGGTAGTTTGGTGATTTCTATTTCATAGCCATCTTCTACTTCCCTTATTATGTAATCATCTTTAGGGAGTTCTTGTTTCTTATATTTTGGTGTTGCAGCTGATACTCCATCTAGCTTCATTGCCTGATAATCAGCTTCTGTAACATAGTTTAACTTTATAAATTTATTCTTGCTTTCTCCAGATTTCTTTAGGCCCTTAAAGCTTGATTTTATTTTAATTTTATTATGATTAAGTCCTACATAGGCTTTATTGTTGTGAGGATTCTTATTTGATCTTTCACCCTCTACTTGGAAATTCACTAAAGCCTTATGGGTATAGTCTCTAAATAAACCTTGTTTCTTACCATCGACTTTTTTAAATGGGATTTTTTCGATTTCTTCCAATTTTGCTTGGTCAATTTCCTCATCATTTAAAAGCTCTTTTGCTCTTGCTATAGAATTTTTGATATCTTCCTTAGTTTGGCCTTCGTAGGCTATAGATGGATTGTCTACAGATTCTTCATCCATTGAGTCTAAGTATTTTTTAAGATCTTCCTTAGCCTTAGCAACTTTTTCTTCAAAAGCCTTTGTTTCATCATCTTTCTCATCCAAGATTTCCAAATCACTTACAGGCATAGGTGCTTCAGTTTCTTTTTGTTCACTGACTGGGTCGTTATTGAATATATCTTCATCAACCTGGCTGGCATCTACTCTTCCAGGAACTATATTAATCGCCAATAATAAGGCTAGGGCTAAGCTTGCTTTATGTTTTACTTTCATAAATCCTCCAAATTTATATAATAATTATCTTAAGCTCCTTAAAGCTTCATGTTAGTTATTTAATTAACCTCTATAATTATAATAAAAATTCAAAGACTTGTCAATAACGATTATCATTATTCTTTAATTAAAAAGCTCCCCATCTCTGAGAAGCTTTATACTTATTATTTACTATATACTAATTTTCCATCTAAGAATGTTTTTTCTAGGTTCATGTCATAATCAAGAACTATAAAGTCAGCAGCGTAGCCTTCCTTAAGTTTGCCGCAGACATCATCTATACCGACAGACTTGGCTGGCACTAAGCTTGCCATTTGAACAGCCTCAAATACATCTGCTATATCCCAGTCAACTACATTTTTGATGGCATCCTTTAATTTTAGGATTGACCCTGCAAGAGACCCGCTATCCTTTAGCCTTGCTGTTCCCTTCTCAACCTTAACAGGGAAATCTCCTAGCATATAGTCCCCATCAGCCATGCCGCCTGCGGACATACAGTCTGTAATTAGGGCAATGTGGTCCCTACCCTTGGCATTCATTAAAACATTAGCAGCATGAGGATTCACATGGTGGCCATCGCAAATCAGCTCTGAAATAGCATCGGTATTCATGGCTGCCCCAACCATACCTGGTTCCCTGTGATGGAGACCGCTCATGCCATTATAAGTGTGGACAAAGATATTTGCCCCAGCATCAACTGCTTCTACAGCCTGATCATAAGATGCATCAGAATGGCCAAGGGCAACCCTTACGCCCATGGCATTTGCTTCTTTGATAAAGTCAATTGCCCCATCCCTTTCAGGAGCTATGGCAATCTTATTTACTAGACCATCAGATAAGTCCTTCCACTCTTTTAGATACTCTATTTTGGGATCAGACATGTAGGCAGGGTTTTGGGCACCCTTGTACTTTTCTGTAAAGAAAGGTCCTTCTAGGAAAATCCCCCTAATCTTAGCCCCTTCAACATCTTTATATTCTTCGCCAACCACCTTACAAGCCGCATCAGTCCTCTCCTTAGAATCTGTAAGTGTAGTAGGTAAAAAGCTAGTAACCCCACACTCCAAAAGCCCCTTAGAAATCACATTTAGGGCGCCCCTTTCAGCATTCATAATGTCCTTGCCATGGTAGCCGTGGATGTGGGTATCAACAAGACCAGGAGCCACAATCTCCCCAAGGTCCTCATAAGAATCAGGTTCTTTTTTAGAAAATCCCACAATCTTCCCATCAGCAACTTCCATAAAATAATCTTCCAAAATCCTATCTTCTAGGATAAAATATTCTGCCTTATAAAACATAAATCCTCCGTTTGTTTTCCAAATAAAAAGTCATCTTACTTATAATAATACCCAAAATATGTTCTAAAGTGTATGAGCAGATAAAAAAACAGGTGAATAAAATATCCACCCGTCTGATATATAATATTTACTTAGATCCTCGCCTTAATAACCATCAGGTCGCTATCTTCTATGGCTTCTAGAGCGTGCATTTCATTTGGATCCATTGTGATGATGTCACCTGGGCTTATTATTTCGCTTCCATTTTCTCCCTTAAAATCTACCTTTCCCTTATATATTACAACTACTACATTTTTATCTGATTTGTGGCTTGGTACTTCTTCGCCTTTTTTAATCTGTAGGTGGGTGATTTGTAAATTGTCCTTATCTACTAAATGTTCAAACTTGCCATCTAAGATATTTGCACTTATTTTTTTCATATTTCCTCCTTTTTGATATTTATTATCACTAAGCTTATTATACTACGCACTTTTATAATTAATAATTTATCATATGTTTTTTACAATATTCTTTAGTTCAGGTAAGACTTCCTCTTTGAAAAAGGGATTTTTTGCCATCCACCTATTATTTAGTGGGCTTGGATGAACTAGGGGAAAATATTTTGGTAAATAGGCCTTATAGTTTCTTACTGTTTCTGTGAAATTTTTCTTAAATTTTTTTCCAAGATAGTATTTTTGGGCATAGGACCCTATAAGGATTGTCAGCCTTACATTATCTAATTGACTTAAAACTAGAGGATGGTATTCCTCTGCTATGAATTTCCTAGGTGGCTTATCGTCTGATTTTGCCTTGCCTGGATAATAAAAATCCATCGGTATTATTGAATAATCTTTGCTATGAAGGTCTTCCATGCTTATGCCTAGCCAATCTACTAGGTTTTCGCCGCTCTTATCTGCAAATAAGATCCCGCTTTCCTCGACCTTTTTTCCTGGTGCTTGGCCTATTATTAGGATTTTTGAATCCTTATTTAATTGAAAAATGGGACCTATGCCTCTTTCTGTATAGGACTCATTTCTAGGATCTTTTTTTAGTTTTCCGATTATTTCTTCCATAATATTTCCTTAAATTTAAACTATTTTCTTATTTATTGCCTTTTTATAAGAATACCCAAAATTTGAATAAAATAAAAGCTCCGACTTAATCAGAGCTTCTAATATTTTATTCTTCGATTTTTTCAAATACGGAATCGGCTGTTTGTTAGCTTTACTGTTGAGATATTTTGTCCTTTTTGAAGATAAGCAGGAATCCTAATTCATTAATTCAAAGTAATCTATTAAAAACCTTGCTACACCATCTTCTGAATTAGGTTTTGCTATATAGTCAGCCTTGGATCTAAGAACGTCTTTTCCATTTCCCATAGCAACAGAAACACCAGCGTATTCTATCATTTCAATGTCATTGACGTTATCCCCAAATGCCATTATTTGATTTCTATCAATATTTAAATATCCACTTAGAAATTCTAAGCCCTTTCCTTTACTTGAGTGTCTATTTAATATCTCGTAACTAAATGTTTCATTCCTCATTGTGGAATATTTCTTCTCAAGAGTATTCAAGGTCGCTTTTTGAAAATTATCTAGTAAATCTTTTGGTCCCATTACATTTATTCTACATATGGGTTCATTTTTGTAAGAACCAATATTTTTGCTAGCCATCCTCAAGATATCCTTGTCATGAATAAATGCTTCGTTAGGGCGGGGCTCATCAATGTATAAATAATCATCAGTATAAAATGCTACTTGGAGTTCATCATAGTTTTCAGTTAGATTCTTTATGAATAAATAGTCATTTAAATTCATAGCATTTAATTTAATATTACCTTCATCAATATTTTCTCTTATAATAGAGCCAGTATTTGTTATTGAATAGTTATCTTTACCTAATGTACCTAACTTTGCTAAAAACCTACTGAATCCAGCATAGGGCCTACCTGTAGCTATAACTATTTTTATATCTTTTTTTAATAACTCTTTTATAGCTCTTATATTATATTCTGATAATTCTCTATTTTCGTTTAATAAGGTCCCGTCCAAGTCAAAAGCTATCAATTTAATATTTTTCATCTTATCTTTATATCTTACTTATTGTAATATTTATCTAGAGCTTCGAATAAAAGTTTACCTACGTAAGCACCACCATCCATATGGCCTAGAGTTTTTTCACCATGGTAGGATGCTCTTCCATGTTTACTTATCATATTTTTAGTTTCTTCAGCACCCTTATCAGCCTCTTTGGCCATAACTGCAGCTAGTTTTTCAATACCTTCAGATTTTACACCCTCTGTATTTTCTACCGCTGGAATTAGTGAGTCTAGTATAGTTTTTTCACCTGCTTTAGAACCTGTTTTGCTTACTATATTATCAACTCCTGCTTTGATGGCGTCATAAAGTTCATCGCTTGATAAGTTTTCCTTACCTTTTGTCGCTTTAGCTATACCAATCATTCCAAAAGATAGAATTGTTCCTAATGAAGAAGGAGCGCTTTCATTAAAGTCCCTTCCCATCTTGATAAAAACTTTTCCTAAATCACTTTCATCACTACTAAAGTTTTCAAGAAGTCCTCTAAATCCTTGACACATTGAGATACCAAGATCTCCATCTCCAAACAACTGGTCTAAACTTATTAGGTAATCTTTATTTTCAATCATCAGTTGTTCAATTATCTCATTTATTTTAAAAACGTCTTTTGTATCCATATTCACCTACCTGTTATAATTTGTATAGAATGGAGTGTTTGAAACTTCTAATAATAATTCCTTTAACTCCTCATCTAATTTAAACAATGTTATTGAAAGCCCAGCCATCTCCATAGAAGTTGCAAAGTTACCTATGTGTGGTTGGATTATATTTATATTTTTCTCTTTTAATGAATCGTATAATCGGTTGTATACAATATACATTTCATCTAATGGTGTTGATCCTAATCCGTTTATCATAACAGATATCTCATCATTATCTTCAAGCTTAACTTCTGTCAAAAGCTTTTCTAAAAGCAAGTCTGCTACTTCATCGGCTGTTATCATCTTTTTCACTTCAATTCCAGCCTCACCATGGATTCCCATTCCTATTTCGATTTCATCTTCATTTATAGAAAATGTTGCTTTTCCAGCTTCAGGAACAACGCAAGGGCTTAGAGCCACGCCCATTGTTCTTATATTTTCTAAGGCTTTATTTGTAATAGATGCTACTTTTTCTAAATCATAACCTTTATCAGCTGCAGCTCCTGCTATTTTATAAGCATATACTATTCCAGCTACACCTCTTCTTGTGTCTCTTTTTTCATAAGGAGCGCTAGCAATATCATCCTTAACAGCAATTTTAACAGTCTCAATGTCATCAAAATCTGTCATTTCGGTAGCCATATTAAAGTTCATATTATCTCCGCCATAGTTACCATAGAGACATAGGACACCTTTGCCAAAATCACATTCTCTAATTAAATCTTCCATCTTAGAGGCAGCAGGAGATGCAAAAACATTTCCTACCGCACAGCCATCAAGCATTTTTTCTCCAACATAACCTAAGAATAATGGAAGGTGTCCACTACCACCAGCTGTTACAATGCCTACCTTGTCCTTTTTTGGATTATTCTTGCGTATAAGCATTCTAAAGTCATCATTTAATAAAGCATATTTATCGGAGTGAGCTTTAATAATGCCATCCATAAACTCTTTTGTATAATTTTCTGGTTTATTGATTATTTTCTTCATTTTCATTAGTATTAACCCTCTAAATCTAATTTTTCTGGATATTTCCAAATGTCAAAGTCTTCTTGTTTAAACGAATCTGGTTCTTTTCCATTATTTATCATTAGTACATTAAAATAGATATGAGCAATATCCTCTAAATATTGCATATTGATGTATGCTTTTTCCAAATCCTCACCTATACCTACTGCGCCATGCTTTTCCATCAAAAATGCATTTGATATCTTGCATGACTCTATAACTGTTCTTGCTAATTCTGGTGTTCCTGGTGTTGCAAATGGAGCAACTGGAATCCTTGCTTCTTTAAGTCCCATAGCAGCCAATTCATAAACTATTGCTGGAATTTCTTTTCCAAGCACTGCAAAGCTTGTCGCATATTTTGAGTGAGTATGAGCTACACCATTGATATCATCCCTTGTTTTATAAATTTGTAGATGCATCATTGTCTCACTTGAAGGTCTTCTATCATTTTTAGCTTCTATTATATTTCCATCTAAATCAACAACTACAATATCGTCAGTTGTGAGTTTCATCCTATCTACTGTTGCTGGTGTTACAACTACATATCCTGTTTCTTTATCTTTTTCACTAAAGTTTCCTGATCCTGGTTGACATAGTCCCTTTAATTGTGCGTCTTTAGATATTCTTATTATATTATTTTTTAATTCTTCTAACATTATAAACTCCTAGTTATTCTCAACTTCAACTTGTTTTCTATTCAGTGCTTTTTTAACATATATTATAAAAAGTCCAACAAATGCTACAAAGGCTACAATTCCTACCACATTAAAGGCAAAAGCTTCTGATATTGCCCATCTAAAAATTGGAGCTTCTACACCAAAGTATGTGATAAATTGGCCTGAAGGTATATCAATAGTACCAACTTGTTTAGCAAGAGCTGTTACTGCTTCAGCAAATCTACTTGAAACTAATAAATATGTTGGGGTGAAAAGGATAGATAAAATTATCATTTTAATTATATCTCCATTAGTTACTATTAATGCTGGTACAACTACAATAACATTTACAATTCCAGCTAATGGTAATACTGATGACCATCCAATCTTAGCAAATAGAAAAGCTAACGCTATTTCAAGTGGTACAAGTATGATAGAAACTACCCATATTTCTGATCTTCCTGCCATAAATGGCCAGTCTAGACCAATTTGAATCTCTCTATCCTTATATTTGTCTTTCATATAGGTACTTGCATAGTCAGATATAGGTTGTAGAGCTTGCATAAATAGCTTAGCAACCATTGGAAATAAAACTAATGATGCAGAAACTTTAATTCCAACATTCAAGGTTTCAGATATACTATAACCAGCAATTATAGCTAATAATATTCCAACTAAAAGACCCATTACACTATTTTCCCCAAATATTCCTATTCTATCTTTAAGCCTGTCAGAGTCAAAAGATCTTCCACCGAGTCCAGGTATTTTATCTAAGAATCTGTTTACTGGAGCCATTAAAGCACACTGGAATGTCATATAGTGGGTACAAGTTACGCCAGGTATTCCTGTGATTTTTTGTATTCTTTCATGATTTGCATCAGCCATCTTTAATTCAAACACTATTTGAATTATTGCAGCAACAAATCCAAACACTAAATTTCCAGATATAGCATTTACCATTGTAGCAGTGAAAATTTTTCCCCAAACGTTCCACATATCTACGTTTAATGTATCTGTCCATTTAAAACCTATAAGTAATAAATTCACCACTATTTGGATAGGGAACATTAATAGTGCATATGGCCATGCCCAAGCAATAGCACTCATTGGTGTCCAGCCAACATCCACAGCATTTAGTTGAAGTCCTGTTCTTTCTACCAGTGCTTGTGCAACAGGGCTTATTGTTCCAAACATAAAATCTAATATCAAGCTCATACCTGTAAAGGCTACACCAAGTGTGATACCTGATATTATAGCTCTTTTAGCAGGCATCTTAAATATCAAACCAATAATAATCATAATTATTGGTAAAAATATTGCTGCTCCTAAATTTAAAATATAATTAATTATTTGCCCTAACATGATAACTCCTAGCTATTAATATATCCTTTTAATTTTTCATATTCTTCATCCATACCCATACCAGTTAAGAAAGCTATCCCATTAATCTTTGGTACATTTTCATAAGTTTTTCCGCCTGGCATGATTGATACATATACATCAACACTATCTATAATATTTTCAAGTGATTTTATATCTACAGCTTCTACAGTTGCTCTGATTCCATCATCTTCTAACATATGATTAATTTTAGAAGCTACTGTTTGACTTGTTGCTACTCCTGAACCACATGCTACTACAATTTTTTTCATTTTTTACTCCTTTATTAATTTTTCAAGAATTTGTTTAATTTCTTGTTTTGTTTTTGAATCTTTTATTTTTTTCAATAGTTCTTTATCACTAAATACACCCATCAATTTAACAAGCAAAGGTACTTGAGCTTCAGGGTTTGCTACCGCTAACATAAATACTAGATCTACATCAATATTTTGATTAGGATCTTCCATATTTTTAAATTCCACACTCTTTTTTAGTGTTGCAACTGAAATTCCTGCTGAATTGACATGAACTGGATCTGTATGAGGAATTGCGACTTTAATATCTCCTGTATTCAAACCAGTTGGGTATATCAATTCTCTTTCAAGCACAGCATTACAATAAGTTTCTTTTACTTTTCCAGCATTCATCATTTGATCAGACATATATTTGATTAATTCTTCCCTGCTATTGCAATCTAAATCAATAAATATTAAATCTTCTCTTACTTCAATTTGACTTTCCATAATTACCTCCTTTCTTATTTTATTTATTACATTGTTTACTTAAATCCATTTTTACTAATTAAAAATTCTATTATATTTTATTATTTGATTCCTGACTTCTTCGCTTGTTCTAGCCAATTCTAAAGCTCTTTTAAATCCATCTATTTTTAATAAATTAATTAACTCAAACAAAGCCTTTAAGTGGTCTTTATTTTCATCCACTGCAAGAATGCAAACAAACTTAATCGGATCAAAAACCGGAGAACCAAAGTTAACAGGATTCCTTAATCTAGCTAAGGACATACTAGTCTTATTAACTTTAGAAGAAATTTTTCCATGCGGCAAAGCAAAATTTTCACTAACTACTACATATGGTCCAAATTCTTCTATATTTTCAATCATTTCACTTACATACTCTTCACTAATAAACTTTTTATCTAATAAAACTTCTGAAGCCATTTTTATCGATTCTTTCCAATCAGATACTTCAATATCCAACACGATATTATCCTCAACAAGAAAGTCTTCCAAACTATTACCTTCTTCTGAATTCATTTTTTCTAAAAATAAATCTTTCTTTTCGTTATTTTGTTTCTTTGATTTATTTTCAGTAAAATCTAAATCGTAATTTTTAATCATAGACCTAGATTTTTCATATATATAATCAGATATTTTCTTATAATCATATGCATTTATTAAAGGAGATACTTTTATATACTCTTTATTAATGTTGTATAGATCAACCGTTGTGATTATGATATCAATATCATCTAAATCCATATTTCTTAATTGATGGCTTGTTGTGCTTCCTACTATTTTAAACTTAAACAATTCTTCCAATTTATGATTTAATAACTGACTAGTACCTATACCTGAATTGCATACAACTATTGATTTCAACCTTCTGCATGCTCTATCAATCATTCTTTCGAGTGATGCGTAAACGTATATAACAATATATGATATCTCAATATCGTATATTTCTCTGTTAAAGTAACTAGATAATACTTCGGAATGCTTTTTAATTTTTTTAAATAAATCTTTATTCTCTTTAGCAATTAGTTTAAGTTCGGGATAGTTAACGATATCTTCTATTTTATATAGTTTCATTCTTTCTATATGTAGTGAAAGACTTTCAAATAATTTGTAGTCTAAGAATAAAGGAATTGATAATTCTCGTGATAATGAATCAATTAATTCTCTAGTTATAAAATTTATACTGATTGAATCATCATCATTTGCACCTACTAATCTGAACTGGAGGTTTGATATTAGTTTAGAAAGATATATACATTCATCTATATCGTAATGATGTTCAAAATGTTCAATCAGCTGTTTGTATAAGCTATATGCTATATTTTTATCTAAATTATCTGATATGAAGTCAGATTCATCTATACTTTCATGATCGTAATCGGTACTTAATGATAAGACCAATAAATAGTTTGATAAGATTTCAAAAGACTTTTCAGAGAATATAACACTATTCCTATATTCAGATTCTCCAATAATATTAAATATAGTTTTTTTATTTTCTTCGATTTTAAAAGCTATATTTTCATTTAAATTATTTACAGAGTTTATGAACATATTTATCAAATAACAATTGTCATAAACAAAATCTATTAGAGCTTCTCTTTTATTCCTGTGTGACCCGTCAATAAACAATCCTTTTCCTGGCTTTGTAACTAGTGACATGTTCTTTTTCTTGATAAAAGTTACTAAGCCATCAATATCGGAAGTTACAGTGGATCGAGATGCAAACATAATGTCGGCCAATTCTTTTTTGGTTACATACTCTTTTGATATAAGCAAAATTAGGGTCTCTACATTTAGCCTTTCAGTTTTGTTGAGAGTGTAGTCGTAAAAGTTTAATCCAGATAAAAAGCTTTTAACCGATTTCTTATCTTCTAACTTTGTTTCACTATCTCTAACATTAATGCTAATGCCAGAATACTTTAGAAGATAATTATTTATTATCTTTACATCTTCATTTATAGTTCTAAGACTTACTTTAAATATTTTTTTCAAATGCTCTAAAGGTACAAAATCATTCTCATTTAATAAAATACATAAAATTTCATATCTTCTCTTATTTATATTAACCCTCCTTTCAATTAAATAGTACAATATAAATAGATTTACAACAAGTCCAAATGTTTTCCTAAGTGTGAAAAGAAATGTACCATCCTAATAATTAGCAGCCTTTATAAATTCTTAATTCTATAGGATAAATTTTCCTACATACATAGTTTTGAAAATATATATAATATTTAGGAAATAATACAAATGCTTTTAGTCGATAATTATACATGATAATTTATATTTATAGAAAGATAGTCTTATATAAAAAGGAGCAAAGTTTTGATAGAGTCCGTATAATTGTGTAAAAATAAAAGGTCATTTGAAACCTAAACTAGTACAATGTTTTTAACCCCAAAAATAACTAGGAGGGACAAATGACCCGATTGCATTTTACATTAAACATAGAAGATATTCAAAATTTAATCAATGCTAAATTTAAAAATGATATGGCAAGAACTATTCTAATCAAAATATTTAACGAGCTTATGGAAAAAGAAAGAGATGAATACTTAGAAAATACATCCTATCAAAGAAATGAAAAAGCACTACTTGCAACAACGCTAGAAATGTATGTACAGGGAGTACAAGTAAGAAAAGTATCCAAGGTAATAGAAAATATGTGTAGTAAAACATATTCTAAATCCTTTGTATCATCACTAACTAAATAGCTTGACGAATAAGTAAAGCTATTGAGAAATAGTGATCTAAGTACGATAAAATATCCCTATATAATTGTAGATGTAGCATACATAAAAGTAAGGGAAAACAATCGAGTAGTATCAAAAGCATGTCATATTGCAATAGGAATAACTGAAAAAGGAAATAGAGAAATCATAGGCTTAGACCTAAGTGCTAGCGAAAGTGAATACTCATGGTCAAACTTCTTTGAATATTTAAAAGCTAGAGGACTAGCTGGAATTAAAATGATAATATCAGATGCCCACAAAGGCCTAGCAAAAGCAATAAAAGAAACATTCGTAATTGTAATATGGCAAAGATGTCAGGTTCATTCTCTAAGAAATATCCTATCGAAATTACCAAAGAAAAACACTGAAGAATTTAGAACTGATGTCAAGACACTTTTTAAAATACAAGATATAGACTTAGCAAGAAAAATGAAAGATGAAATATTCTTAAAATATGAAAATGAAAAGAAATTTTACAACTCTTTAAATACCTTAGATGAAGGATTTGAAGATGCCTTTGCATATTTAGCTAATGATGTAATCCATAGCAGACTTAGATCAACAAATTGCTCAGAAAGATTAAACCAAGAAGTTAGAAGACGTGAAAAAGTAGTTAGGACATTTCCTGACGAAGATTCAGCGATTAGATTAATAACTAGCCCGTCGGCTTTAGGAGACCAATCCTCATTGATATCAATGAGGATTGGATCACATCTTCTAAATTGTATATTAGAATGAAATAGTAAATATTATACTAGTAAAATTTACACAATATTATGGACTTGACATATCTCTCGAATAATTTCTTTTATTTTGGCAAAACTTCCTCTTTAAAAAATGGATTTTTTGCCATCCACCTATTATTTAGTGGGCTTGGATGAACTAGGGGAAAATATTTTGGTAAATAGGCCTTATAGTTTCTTACTGTTTCTGTGAAATTTTTCTTAAATTTTTTTCCAAGATAGTATTTTTGGGCATAGGACCCTATAAGGATTGTCAGCCTTACATTATCTAATTGACTTAAAACTAGAGGATGGTATTCCTCTGCTATGAATTTCCTAGGTGGCTTATCGTCTGATTTTGCCTTGCCTGGATAATAAAAATCCATCGGTATTATTGAATAATCTTTGCTATGAAGGTCTTCCATGCTTATGCCTAGCCAATCTACTAGGTTTTCTCCGCTCTTATCTGCAAATAAAATCCCGCTTTCCTCGACCTTTTTGCCTGGTGCTTGGCCTATTATTAGGAATTTTGAATCCTTATTTAATTGAAAAATGGAACCCATGCCTCTTTCTGTATATGCTTTATTTCTAGGATCTTTTCTTAGTTTTTCGATTATTTCTTCCATAATATTTCCTTAAATTTAAACTATTTATTAAAGCTTATCTATTTTCTCATTAATTGCTTTTAACAATCTCTTGACCCTCACTATGCCTACTATGAGCATAGCTCCCCAAGCTAGAGATAATATTCCGTATAATATTTTAGTCCTATTCATTTTTATCTCCTAGTTTTCCTTCTAATTTACTGTTAATTTTTACCAGGGCAAAGTAGATTATATTGACTGGGACTGCTAGTAAAAACAGGGCTTTGGATAGGTCTCTTAGGATATCTTCTAGGCTATTTAGCATTTCTTTCTCCTTTTTATCTTTTTATAAGAATACCCAAAATTTGCATAAAATAAAAGCTCCGACTTAATCAGAGCTTCTAATATTTTATTCTTCGATTTTTTCAAATACGCTGTGAGCTGTTTCTTTTAGTACTTGATTTAGGGTTTGGATGTTTTCTTTTCCTTTTGTTTCTAACCATTCTTTGGCTTCTTTTTCCTCTTTACCAAAGATTGCTACTGAGTCTTTCCATGTAGCTCTACCACATAGGACTCCGTTGAAGTTTGATCCTGCTTCTTTGGCTAGTCTTAGGGTTTCTTGGAAAAGTTCTGCTGTGATTCCGCCTGATAGGAAGATGAATGGTAGGTCTGTTGATTCAGCTTGGTCTTTGAAGTGTTTGATGGCTTCTTCTCTGCTGTATACGGCTTCTTCCTTGCCTAGACCTTCTACAAAGTTCATGTTTGTTGGAGTTTCTACCTTTAATACGTCTACCTTGTATCTTGGGTCTGAGAATTCTTTCATGGCGCTATTTACCTTGTGTGGTCTTACCTTTGCATATTCAGCACCTTTTTCTGAATCCATATTTCTATCATAGGTGATTATTTCTAAGAAGTGTGGTAGGCCTAGACCTTCACATTCGTAACCAACCCTTTCTACCCAAGCTTTTTTGATGTCGTTTGTCTTTTCTTCGTCATCACAATCGTAGTATAGGAGGGTTTTTATTGCATTTGCTCCCATTTCTTTAGCTCTTAATACGCTCATGAAGTCTATTAATCTTGGAAGTCTGCCCTCATCGTATTCATCATAGCCTGTTTGCTCGTAGGATAGGATGAGTCCTGCATTTGCATCCTTGGCCTTGATTCCCTTTTGGCCATAGATTGGGTCTAGAAGGATTGATGATGCAAAAGGTGTAAGCTCTTTTGATACTAATTCCTTATAGGCACCTATTCCTTCTACGTTGTTTAGACTAGGGTTTGCTGCTTCCATCATTTTTTCCATTGATCCTCTTTGGTCAATGGCTAGGGCTGCGATAGCTCCATCTTCATTTAATAATTTTTTTAGATTCGCTAATTTTTCTTGTGAAATTTTCATTTCTTATATTTCCTCCACTTTGATTTGCTCGTAATATTCGTCGAATTTTTCTATTTCTATGTGGGCTATTTCTTCTGTTAAGACATTTAAAAGGCCGCATGTCATCGATGTTTTGATGACTTCTTCTGGGCTTTTATCCTTGTCTATGGCATAAATTGCCCCTGCAAGGGATGAGTCCCCACTTCCTACTGGATTTATGGCAGTAACTTCTGGCACACTTGCCTTAAATATCTTATCTCCTGCCTTTACGACTGCCCCATCCTTTCCTAAGGATACTATGACATAGTCAATATCTGCAAGAGGAGCTTTTTTAAGAGCTTCTTTGATATTATCCTTGGTAATTTCCTCACCAAGTAAATCTGCCACTTCTGTTTCATTTGGCTTTATTAGGTCTGGCTTGATTTTTGCATTTACTAAATCTTTTAGAGTTTGTCCTGATGTATCTACTGCCACAAAAATCCCCTTGTTCTTTGCATAGGCAATTATCTCTTCATAAAAGCTTGAATCAAGTCCTTTTGGAAGGGATCCTGACATGGAAATCACCTTGCAGCCTGCACTTATTTCATCAAGCTTTTTTATAAATTCTTCCCTTTCAGCCTGGCTTATAGTTGGGCCTGCTTCAAGGATTTCCGCTTGCTTGCCTTCGTGAAGGATGGCTAGGCAATTTCTTGTTGGCTCCTTGATTTTTACGAATCTAGCCTCATGGCCTCTTTCCTTTAGGCCCTCTTCGATAAATTCTCCAAGCTTACCGCCTACAAAGCCAGAATGAACAACTTCATCTCCTAATTCACCTAGAACATAGCCTACGTGGATTCCCTTGCCACCAGCATGCTTTATTACCCTATCAGTCCTTGTCACACCATCTATATTAAATGTTTCTAACTGGTAGGACATGTCCACAGAAGGGTTTGCTGTGATTGTTAAAATCATCTATTCTCCTTTATGGAATTACTTTATTATCTCTGTATATTTCTCAATTTCTAGGACCTGTTTTGGACTTATTTCATGATCTGTAATAAATTTTGCATCTTCAATATTATAAAAATGATACAAGTCCTCATAGCCAAGCTTAGAGGAATCTGCCACAAGGAAGCTTTCAAAGGAATTGTCAAGAATCATCTTTTGCAAAATTCCTTCTTCTGGGCTATAGGTATAGGCCTTGCCCTTATTTATCCCATTTACACCTATAAAGGCCTGGTTAAACCTCATCTTTGTGACAAGTTCAAGACTAAGGGCGCCCACAAAAGCACCCGTAACCTTCCTAAATTCTCCTCCAATTAGCTTAATATTAATATTGTCAAGAAAGACTAATTTATTAAAAAGATAAAGGGAGTTGGTAAAAACATTTAGCTTCTTATCGCCCAAAAATTCGCTCACATATTCTATAGTTGAGCCTGCACCTAGGAAAATATTCTGATCTTCCATCAAAAGGTCGCTAATTTTCCTGGCAATCTCTATCTTAAGGTCTTTGTTCTTAAGAAGTTTCTCCTCATTAGAAAATCCCCTAGGACGAGCCTTTTCAATCTTGCTAGCTCCCCCATGAATCCTCACAAGAAGCTTTTTATCCTCAAGCTCCTTAAGATCACGCCTAATAGTCATATCTGTAACATCCAAAAGGTCAGTCATCTGAGAAACCTGGATAATATCATTTTCATTTAACTTATCTAGAATTATCTTTTGTCTTTCTTCTTTTAACATTCGCTTTTCCATTCTAGAAGCTTATGTCAAGAGATTACTTAAGCTCCTTTGTTTCTGCTAGATCCTTATACCAATAGGCTGATTTCTTTGGATATCTTTCTTGGCTGTCAAAGTCTACATAGAATAGACCATATCTCTTTTCATAGCCATTTGACCATGAAAATACATCCATAAGTGACCATAAGAAATATCCCTTGACAATCGCACCATCATCTATGGCATCGCAAATTGCTTCAAAGTGCTTTTTGATATAGTCAATCCTAGCATCGTCATATACTGTATTATCTACAAATTCGTCCTTGTAGCCTAGACCATTTTCTGTGATATAAATCTTTTTGTAATTTGGATAATATCTTTTTACCCTCATTATTTGATCATAAAGACCCTTTGGATATATCATCCAGTCCCAATCTGTTCTTGGTACATCTACATCAAACCTTCTTTGGCCGACTCCCTTGATTTGATAAACAGAGCCGCCCTTATCACCCTTACCATTGTGAGTAATTTGAGTTTCTCCATCAAAGTGAGCCATCCAATCGCTCATGTAATAGTTGATGCCCAAAAAATCGTTTAGGTCTTTGGCTTTTGTTAATATTTTAATATCTTCATCCCTAATGTCAAGGCTTCCACCATTTACATCTAGTATATGGTTAACCCCTTCCATTGTCTCTTTAGAATAATCACCTAAATAAGTTGCATCTAGGATGAATTTGTTGTGGATAATATCTTCTAGCTCTGCCGCCCTTACATCCCTTTCATCTGTTGGGTCGAAAGGATACTTGGTTGGTAGGGCGTGAACTATACCTATTTCCCCATCATAGCCCTTTTCCTTATAGGCAAGTATAGCTTTTGCATGGGCTAACATCATATTGTGATGAGATTGGAAAACTTTAGCAAGGTCATATTTAATCCCTGGTGGGAATTTGCCTACTAGATATTGTCCATCTCCTATTGGCCCTATCTCGTTGAAGGTTGTCCAGTAATTTACTTCCTTAAATTCTTCAAAGCAGAATTTGGCATAATCTACAAAGTGGTCGATATTTTCTCTATTTAGGAAGTCCCCCTTTGAATGAAGGGCTTCTGGAGTATCAAAGTGGTGAAGGGTTACGAAAGGCTCAACCCCTCTTTTATGGCATTCTGCAAAAACTCTATGGTAGAAGTCAACGCCTTTTTGGTTGACTTCCCCATAGCCTTGCGGAAATATTCTAGACCAAGCTATAGAAATTCTTATTCCATTTACCCCAAATTCCTCTGCAAGTTTGAGGTCTACTGGATATTTGTGATAAAAATCACTGGCTGGTTCTGCTGTATACCAGTAGTTTTCTTCTAGGTATTTATCCCAAGCTACTGGTCCCTTGCCATCAGTTTTGGTTGCTCCTTCACATTGGTAGGCCGCTGTAGCTCCTCCAAATATAAAGTCATTAGGTAATTTTCTCATTATCTCATACTTTCTTTTACAAAATCAAGTGAAGCCTTGCCGTCTCTAGAAAGTCCGATGTATTGAGCTCCTTGAGTCTTGACAAGCTTGATTCCTAGTGGGTCTGTTTCTTTTTTCATATCTTCATAGTTTGAAGCAACTTGTGGAGCTAAAACTACTAGGTCAAAGTCTTTTAGAATATCCCTGTGAGCTCCGTAGGAATCTGCTACAGCTGATATATTTTCTCCGTACTCTTCTGCCGCTTCATTTAAGGCGTTTGCTAATAGTCCGCTTGTACCGCCGCCTGCACATAAAACAAGGACGTTAATTTCTTGGGCATTAGCTTTTGACTTAGCAGTTGCTCT
Source organism: uncultured Anaerococcus sp. (assembly GCF_963512375.1). Taxonomy (NCBI): domain Bacteria; kingdom Bacillati; phylum Bacillota; class Tissierellia; order Tissierellales; family Peptoniphilaceae; genus Anaerococcus; species uncultured Anaerococcus sp. The sequence continues at coordinate 16,436 of NZ_CAUPMI010000008.1, read as the reverse complement.
TTGTGTTTTTTCTTCTTTTATGTTTTCTTCTAAGATTTTGTCAGCTTTTTCTGTGTTGAAATTAGCCCTTACTTTCTCTTGTAATTCGCTAGATCCATCAGCCTTGCCTGATTTTTCTTCTTCTAGGATTTGCTCGTCATATACCCTAAAGAATGGGTAATAGATAATTGTGTCTACTATAAGTAGGACAAAGATTAGGATGATTGCCTTAACTTGGAAGTTAAGTCCTAAAAGCATGCCAAGAGGTGCTGGTGTTGTCCAAGGTAGGTTAGCTGTAAAGCTGTTCATGCCAAGTGTGTCAACAAAGAACTTAAAGATCCATACGTTAACAATTGGAGCTAGGATAAATGGTACAAAGAAAATTGGGTTTAATACTAATGGAGCACCAAATAGGATTGGCTCATTTACACCAAAGAAGGTTGGCACTACTGACACTCTTCCTACTACCTTATTTCTCTTTGATTTTGCTAAAAGCATAAACATAAATGGTACTACAAGGGTTGCACCTGTACCACCTAGGGTTACGATAAACATCTGTGTACCAGCTGTGATTACCTTATCTGCGTGTTGACCTGCTTGCATTAAGCTTAGGTTTAAGTCTGCATTTGAATATAAAATAGCTGCTATAGCTGGTTCTACAATTGATGGACCGTGGATACCTATAAACCAGAAGAAGGCATAGGCACCAAAAATTAAGGTTAGACCAAGATATCCATCTGCTGCTTGGAAAAGTGGAGCAAGTCCTAAACTTATTGACTCAGCAACGCTGTTTCCTGTGAAATTTCTTACAAGGATATCTACTATATATAAGATTACAACTGCTAGAGAAAATGGTATTAAATCTGTAAATACCCTAGAAATATTTGGAGGTACTTCCTTTGGCATTTTGATTGTCACATCATTTCTCATACATACCTTGTATATGTTAACTGTTGTGAAGGCTGCTATAAAGGCTGTAATAAGGCCCTTAGTTCCCATAAATCCGCTTAGGAATCCACCTTCTTCAGCAGGGTCTGCTGAAAGAATCAAAAATCCAATCATAGCCGCAAGCATAGTAGACATGAAGTTGATTTGTTTTCTCTTATCCATAGTCCTATTTACCATGTCTGTAAAAGACTTGGCTGTTGTACCTGCTACTAAAAATCCTAAGATTCCCATTGAGTAATTGTATGGTTTCATAAGCATTTCTACAGTCTTATCTGACCAAACTATACCAAAAGCATTTGGTACGAAGGCTATAAGGATGAAGATAGATGAAAATAGTACCACTGGCATACCAGCTATAAAGCCATCCCTAATTGATCTTAGATAAATATTTCTTGATAATTTTTCAAAGAAAGGTTTAAACTTTTCTATTCTTTCTACTAATTTATTCATTTTTTACCTCTTTTATTTTTTATAAATTTCACAAATATCGTAAACAATATCCTTAAGAAGCATAGTAGTCATTAGGTGATCTTGAGCGTGAATCATGATAAATCCAATCTCAAGTTCCTTACCTTGTGCATCTAGGGCAAGCATTTCTGTTTGCTTAGCGTGGGCAATATTTAGGTTTTCTTGAGCATCTCTCACAAGACCGTCAATTTTTTCAAATTCACCTTTTTTAGCACATTTAATTGCTTCAAGTAGTGAGCTTCTCGCATCTCCAGCATAGGCAACTATTTCAAAGCCTATCATACCAATATCTTGCCTACTTAAGTTTTTTTCGCTTGTCATTTTTTATCCCCCTAATTAATCGTGATATTCGCCTCTGTCCCATTTTTCTATGAATTCTGTAAAGAACCCATCGTTTGCTACTTGTTTTTCCTTATCTTCTTTGTAATTTTCTTCGATAGCCATGATTTTTTCGATTATTTTTTCTCTTTCTGGACTTGCTTCATATTCTGTATTTAAGAATCCATCTACTATTTCTAAAGCTAGGTCCTTGCCGACTATCATTCCGCCAAAGCCTATTACGTTGGCATTTAGTTCTCTTTTTGCGGCTCTTGCTGTTTCTACATCTCTTACTAGGGCACATCTGGTGCCGAATGCCTTGTTTACTGCAGTTGTGATGCCTACTCCTGTTCCACAAAGGACGACTCCTAGGTCGCATTTACCACTTCCTACTAGTTCTCCGACCTTTTTGCCGTAGATTGGGTAGTGGGTTCTGGTGTTGTCGTAGCAGCCAACATCATAAACCTCGTGGCCTAAACTTTTGAGATGATCTGATACTTGCATCTTTAAGCTTGTTACTATATGATCGCATCCTAATGCTATTTTCATTTTAGACCTCCTTAAAGCATTTTGTTTAACATGTCTATTCTTATTTGATGACGACCTCCGTCATAGCCGTGTGATAAGAATGATCTTAAACATGATTTTGCTAGTTCTTCGCCTACTATGGCTGATCCCATGACTAGGATTCTTGCTCCGTTGTGTCTTTTTGTCATTAGGGCTGATCTTTCTTCACTTACTTCTGCTGCTATCATTCCCTTATGCTTTGAACAAGCCATGTAGGAGCCTGCCCCATACTTGTCGATCACCACTCCTACCGATTGGTCATCTGAGCCTGATGTAAGCATCCCATCTACTTCTAGGAGTTTCTTACATACTGCCTCTGAGCTATCTACTAGGTCGAACCCTTCTTGAGTTAGGTCTTCATAGTCATAGCCCAGTCTCTTTACTTCTTCGACTAAAGCATCCTTTAGCCCTTTTCCATCCATATCGGATGCTAGAAATACCTTCATACTACCTCCTTTTTATATTTCCGCATGATAATCTAAAATGATTTCAATGTCAGTTTCAAATTTGATGAGTTTGAAATTTTTGTTTGATAGTGTTTTCTTTTTTTTGTTTTTGTTCGATTTCAGTATACAGGAAATTGATTTCTTTGTCAAGCGTTTTCTTAAAATTTTTTAATATTTTTTATTTTAGCTTTTGCCTATAATTAGAGGCTTGCATAAAAATATGTATAATTATCTTCTATGTTTATTTTTTAATCCGGTATTATTTTAGAAAAATCTCTTAGGCCTTGATATTAACTAAGACTAGGAGTTTACTTATAATTCCTATCTTTTAGTTACTTTTAAATTTTATTAGGTTTTATGTTTGTTTTTATTTTTATTATTTTAATATCGATAAAATATACCATATAAATCTCTTCTTAAACAAATAAAAAGACTCTTTCTATAATTTTTAAATTACAAAAAAAGTCTTAACTTATTTTTTTATTTATTTTCTTCCCAATACTTCTTAGATAATATTAATGCCCCCTTGGTCGGATCTGCGTATGGTGCTACTAATTTAATATTTTCATCTAGGTATTTTTCTATAGAATCTGTCAATACATTTCCAAGATTAAAGACTCCTCCAGAGTATGATGCTAATATTCCCCCATCAAAACTGAGCTTTTCACCTAGGGTGTTAATTGTAAGGGCAGCTTCATAGGCTATCTTATCTAATAGTTCTAGAGCACACTTATCATCATTTTCTATTAGTTTTGAAAATATCTTACCAATTCCTGCTAGCTCATCTCTTGTCATGCCATCTGTTAAAGGGATTATTTCAAAATCATCATCTATATTTAATTCTTTTTTTATTTCATCATAGAGTAGGCTTTTGGGGATTCTACCGTCACTTTGTTTGGTAAAATAATTGACTAATCTCTTCCCGATATAGTAACCACTTGACTCATCTCCTATGAGTGGGCCCCAACCGCCACATCTCATGCTTTCTCCCTTGTCATCTAGACCAAAACCTATTGATCCTGTACCTAAGATTAGGTTGATGCCTGGTTTGGCATTTAGGGATCCTGCCCATGCATTTAGACAGTCGTTACCTACCTTAAAATTATCCGATCCTAGAAGTTCTCTTAAGCTTTCGTCTATGAAGGCCTCATCATCAGGATATTGGCCATAGCCTGGAACAGATACAAAGGTGTAGGCTATATCTTCTTTGCTTATGTTAGCTTCTTTGGTCAATATATCAAGAGCATTTTTAATTCTTTTCTTAAATTCATCTCTAGATACCTGACTTAAATGGATGGTTCCTTCCTTGTGGTAAAACTCATTCCCATCCCTCTCTAGGATAAATGCTGTCTTTGTTCCTCCGCCATCTACTCCCAAAAATGCTTTTTTAGTCATTTTATCTCCTCTTCGTTTATTTATGTTTGTTTTTGTTTGCTTATAGTGTATTTTAAGAAAACGATTTTGTCAAGTGCGGCGCTTTATTATTTTTTTGAACCAGATAAAATTAATCTATAAAAGTATACAATTAAAAAAAGACTTCTCTAAAAAGAGAAATCTAAGTGGCTGGAATGACAGGACTCGAACCTGTGCTCTCCAGAGTCAGAAGTCCTCTACGAGACGTACGGGCTTCTCGCTTCGCTCGACCATTCCATGGAGGGTCCTCCTTGAGCCGGACGGGCTTGTCTTGTGCCTTACCAACTTGGCTACGATAAAAGCCCCTTTATAGATTTGTCCTGACGAATCGAAGATGAGTCATGGAAAATCTTATGCAGAGCTATAGACTTATCCCAGTGAGCTATAGCGAACTGAGGAAAGTCTTATGCGATGCTATTTGGGGCGCTCTCGGCCGCTAAGGCAAAACTTATCCCGAGAATTAGGTGCGGGAGCACCGATAAGCTTCGAAGAAGCGAATTCTCGTTTCCATTAAATTTTGGCTGGAATAGTAGGACTCGAACCTACGCTCTCCAGAGTCAGAATCTGGTGCCTTACCAACTTGGCTATATTCCAAAAATAAAATAACATTTATTACTATTATAAATTACCTCTTTCAAAGATTTTGTCAACGGCAAATTTCAGTAAATACAGGTCTACTTTTGCTTGCCAGTAATACAAAGATTCATCTCGTATCCCGCCCTTATGGCGGTATTGATGGACTTGGTGTGGGAAAATTGTGTTGCGGTGATTGGGCTTATACTTGGATTTTCTTGTCTAATTATCAAGGATAGGCTCCTTAAGATAGATGCAGCTAGGCCCTGGTATTTAGGTTCTTTAGAAAATTTCTCTAGACCTATATCCCAAAGGTATTTGCCAGAAACTGAGGCTCCAGCAAGGGCTATGAGATTTTTGCCATCATAAAAACTGAGGCCTATCCTATCATCCTCATCAAAAGCAAAGGCCATTTTGGTTTTGCCTTTGAAATTTTCTATATCATTTCTCTCTATCCTTGTAAATGCAAAGTCTTTTACCAAGATCTTCCTGTCAGAAAAGCTCATCAAGGGGAAGAAGTTGTCAATTTCTATACCAAATTCTCCTAAAATTTTATCTAAAATCCTAATATTAGCTATTTCGGCAAACCAAGCTCCTGGATATTCTTTGAAATTTTTCTTTAATTTGTTTATTAATTCGTGATTGTCTGATCTCATAAAGACCTTTCCTCCTGTGCAAAGCGCAGAAAAAGGAGCCTTGTTATAGAAAAGAAAACTTTCATCTTCCTTATTTACCGTAAAAATATTATTTTTATCCTTAAAATCATCAGAACTTATTGAAAAATCATTCATTATTTGCTTCTTAAAATTTATATCCATGAGATTCCCTTTCAAATTTATTATCATGACTATACTGTTTATTATGAATTCTTGCTAAAGCAAAAAGCACCTAAGCTCTTGGGCCTAAGTGCTTTTTTACTTTTAGCTTACTATTAAATTATAGAACCATCTGCCATTTGGACCTTGGAAAAGATCATAAGAGTCTTTTGCGAAGTCGCTTTCTAAGGCTTTTTTAGCTGCCTTTTCTGCTTCTTCTCTACTTTCATAACCATCTTGGGCTTTTTCTAAGTTTTCCTTTTTCTCCTCTGGATCAATCTCTTTCTTTTCTACTTGAGGCTTGGTTTCCTTTTCTTCTTTATTTTCAGGAGTCTTGTCAGATTCTTTTTCTTCTTCAGAAGGTTTTTCTTCTTTTTTCATTTCTGGAAGCTTACCTTTTTTATATACTAACTTGCCATCTTTTTCTTCAAAATCACTGATATGGAAGGTTAAATCGCTTGATCCATAGATGTAGAAGTTTAATTCTATGTTGCTTACATCTGCATCTGGATATTGTTTTTTGAGCATTTGAATTATCTTATCTCTTAGGATTTCTGATTTTTCGTCGTCATAGTCTTTGCCTATTTCTACGTCTGGATTTTCCATCTTGTATTTTAGGGTTGCTACTATGTCTTTGGCTGTGAAATCTCCTAGTTCTCCGGCTTTTTCCATCTTTACTAGGTCTTTTATACTTAGATAATGATAGTGGTCTCCGTGAAGCCAATAGAATACTTCTCCGCCCTTATATGTGCCGCCTGGACCATAAGCTGGTTTACCATCTGTTATTTTTCCAAAGCTTTTCATTTCGTTGAATCTTTTGTCAAATATTTTTTCTATTCCTTCAACTTTTTTTCCTTCTATGCTATCATAGCTAAAAAGGTCACCCTTGTTTACTTCTACGTGTGAATAGTCTTTTGACTCATCTATATATTCTACGTTTGGATAGTGGCTCTTTGGATTTTCTGCTACCACTCCTACTTCCTGATCGCCCTTGTAGAGGTGCCAATGGTCGCCATGGTCTATTATTTTTGTGATACCTTCAGGCCAGGTGATTTTATCTTTGTCTTTATCTTTGTTCTTGTCTTTATTTTTTTCTTTGTTCTTATCTTCTTTATTTTTATCATTATCTGTGTGGCTTCCTTCATATTGTCCGAAGTTTGCCTTTGGATAGATATTTTGAGGATTTTCGTAGGTTATACCTTCCCTACCTTCTGAGTCATAAATATGGTAGTGATCCTCATGTTTTAAGATTTTAACTATATCGTAACGATTGACCTTATCTTTGCCAAGAATATTGACGATTTTTAATTTTTCTATTCTCGCTTTTCTTTCTTCTTCTGAATCTATCTTTGGATCTTTGCTTTTATTTTCCTTTTCTTTTTCACCCTGCTTTTGGTCTATTTCTTTTTCCTGGCTTTGACCTTTATTTTCGCCTTGTTTTTCAACTTTTGATGTAGATTGACTTTCGCTATTGTCTTTGCCTTTATTTTCTTTTTCATTGCCATGGCTGCCTACATATGTTCCTATAGGCACATCTGGGTAAAGACTTGATGGGTCGCTATAGCTTATATATTCTCCTCCATCTGCTGTATAGATATGGTAGTGATCGCCGTGTTTTAGGATTTTTACTACATTGTGCTTTTTCTTATTTTCTTCTACTTTTACGAGCTTATCAGCTCCTACTAGTTTGTCAGAGTTTTCTTTTGTATCTTCTATGCCGGCTGATTTTTTCTTCGCTTGTCTTTCTTTTTCTTCTTTAAGGATTTTACCTATCATTTCTTTTCTATCGCCATGGCTACCCTCATAGATGCCGTAAGATGCGTTTGGATAGAGACTTCTTGGGTCTTCGTAGGTCACAAATTCGTTGCCCTTTGATGTGTAGATATGATAATGGTCGCCGTGTTTTAGGATTTTTATTACTCTTTCATCATCTTTTTCTAGTTTTTCTTTTACTTTTTTATTTTCAGCTACTTTTTCTGCCTTGGTCTTATTGGATTTTTGTGAGCCGTGGCTGCCTACATAGGTTCCTATTTTTATGTTTGGAAATAGGGATGATGGGTCTTCGTAGGTTAGGTATTCTGTCCCATCTGCTAAGTAGACGTGGTAGTGGTCTCCGTGTTTTTTGATTGCTACTACGTTTTTATTTTTTAGCTGGCCCTTGCCTACTACGCTTACCATTTCAAAGTTGCTAGTATTTTGCATCTGGCTTGGGTCGGTGTAGGTTATCTTTTCCCTACCATCTTTGGTGAAAACATGCCAGTGGTCTCCGTGTTTTACGACCTTTACTATGTCTTCTTTTTTGATTTCAGCATCTACTAGGACTTCTGTTGTCTTATCCTTTTTGATGGTTGATTTCTTGGCCACGTATTTTGATTTTTGACTTGTCTTTACTGGCTGTTTTACAAGTGTTTTTGCTTCTTTGTTATTATTAAATAGGGAGCAGGCGCTAAGGCTTGTCGCAAATAGGCAAGCAAGTAGGACTGCCCTTCCTAGTTTTTTCTTATTTTTCATTGTTTCTCCTTTATTTTTTCTTTATAAAAAGACTTATTATTAGCCATACTACAGATATCAATACTATGACAGAGCCTGGTTTTAAATCTAGATAATAGGATATTATTAGTCCTGAAAATACAAAAATTATTGAAAATCCTATTGATAATAATAAGGTCGCCTTATAGGTCTTAGTATATTGCATTGCACAAATGCTTGGTATAACTAGGATTGATGATACTATCAAGGACCCTATTGTCTTAGCTGAAATTGATACTGCTATGGCTGTTAAAAAGGTTATAAATATATTTATTAGTCTGACATTAATACCCATAATCCTAGCCGCTTGAGGGTCAAAAATCGTAAGATAAAGGCTTTTGTACAAGCTTATATAGGCTAATAGAACAAATATTGCCACACCTATTACCAAATAAAATTCCTGGTCTGAGATAGTTACTATAGACCCAAATAGGTAGGAAGAGATAGCGTTGGTATTTTTGACCATTGATGAAAATATTCCTGCTAGGCCAATTGATGCCGCAAGGATAATTACCGTGGATATTTCCTGGTAGGCCTTTAATTTATTTCTAATAAGCTCTATGGATAGGCCCGCCACAAGACAGGAAATAATTGCCGCAAGGATTGGACTAAAGCCAAAGGCAAGGCCAATGGTTAGACCTGCAAGGGATGAGTGGGATAGGGTATCCCCAATCATAGACAATCTCTTAAGTAGGACCAATTGGCCCATGCAAGGTAAAATCAGGGCCAAGAGTCCACCAACAATAAAGGCCCTTTGCATAAATTCATATTCTAATATATCTGGCATACTTCCTCACAAACTAAGCTCATCTTTGCTTATTCTCGCTATTTTCCCCTTCTTAATCCTAAGGGCATAATCTACATAGGCCCCTGCCATATCTAGCTGGTGGGTGATTATCAAAATTGTCTTATCACTTTCCTTAAGGCCTATGAGATCCTTAAAAAATTCATTAGCAAAGTCTTCATCAATGCCTGTTGTAGGCTCGTCTAAAAGGATTAGGCTTGCATCCTTTATAAGGGCAAGGCTTATGGCAAATCTTTGAATTTGGCCACCTGATAAGTCGCTTAGAGCCTTTTTTCTATGGTCCCAAAGACCTAACTTTTCCATCAAATCTTTAGGCTTAATATTCTTTTTTAGGTAGGAAATGTGGATTTTGATGGCTTCTTCAATTGTTGTTGGGAAATTTCTATAGGAAGCAACGGCATTTTGAGAAATATAAGCTAGGTCCCTGTAGTGATTATCCTTTCTTATATCATCAGAAAATATTTCTATATGGCCTTCTTTAGCCTTTAACTCCCCTAAGATTAGCTTGAGGAGAGTCGATTTTCCAACACCATTTGCCCCAACAAGGGCTAAGAAATCTCCCTCTTTGACTTCAAAATTGATATCGTCAAGAATTAGGTCCTTGTCATAGGCAAAGCTAAGATCCTTTACCCTTAAAATTGTCTTATTCATTGAAAGATTCTACCAAGGCCTTAAGATTTTCTTCCATAAGACCCACATAGCCCTTTCCTACCATATCATCGTCAAGATTTTCCATGGTGTAGAGGGTAGATGTCTTTGTGCCCGTATTTTTTGCTAATGTTTCAGCAACCTTAGGAGTAGCCTTGCCCTCAAAAAAGATTGTCTTGATATTTTTCTCCTTCACAAAGTCAGCAATGGTCTTAAGGTCCTTGGCTGATGGCTCTTCTTCTGGAGAAATACCAGTGACAGCCACTTGTTTAAGGCCATAATCATCAGCCAGATAATTGAAAGCCGCATGGGAAACCACAAAATATTTATCTTGAGATTTAACCTTTGATAGCTCATCTTCAAACTTCTTATCAAGGTCATCAAACTTGGCAAGGGCCTTATCAAGATTCTCCTTATAATAGGCTTCATTATCAGGATCCATTGCTGATAACTTCCTATAAATATTATCCACCATGACCTTGGCATTTTTTATAGAAAGCCAGGTGTGAGGATTGATAGAAGTCATATCAGATCCTTCCTTAGATGAATCAAGCAAGTTAAGGCCTGCAGAAAGGTCCAAAAACTTGTCATCATCCTTAAAATTTCCCTTCAAATCATCAATAAAAGATTCCATTCCGGCACCATTATAAGCAATAAGATCAGCCCCATCAAGGTTCTTCATAGCTTGGCTAGTAAGCTCAAAAGAATGAGGCTCCTCATTAGTCTGAATAATAGTTTTTACTTCAAACTTATCCCCTGCAATCATCTTTACAAACTCAGCCACAGGGAAGAAGCTAGCATAAATAGTCTTTTTTCCTTCAGCACTTTTCTCTTCAGTAGCTGTATTTTCAATATTTTTCTCTTCCTTGCCACAAGAAGTCATACAAACTAGGGCAAGGAGAAATATAACAAATAAATTTTTAAAATTCTTTTTCATATATCCTCCTATATGCAAGTGGTTTGCGATAATTATTATCATACACCTAGTGCAAATCATTTGCAATAGTCTTTTAAATTTTTTTTAATTAGAAATATAAAAAGAAAAACGCCAACAAGCTCTTATTCAAACAGCTTAGTTGACGTCATGAAAAATAAGTTTATCAAATTTTCTAATCAGCTTCCAATTCTAGGACTCCATCTAACACAGATTCCTTACCCACATACTCAATCCTAGTTGTAAGCTTATCCTTAGCCTTGCTAGCTTTAAAAGAGTCGTCAGTTTCCTTAATAAGATAGGCTCCTTCCTCTAGATTTTTAATCTTAATCACATCCTTGACCTTTTCCTTATTTTTTGCAAAGATTTCATCACTAATTTCATCATATTCCTTTCCATCTAAATTTAATTTAGACTTTTCAGAATATTTAGCTTCCTTGCCCATTTTTTTGTTTAGCTCTTCTATTGTCATTTTATCAGAATCTTTAGCTAAACGCATAGTATCCCAAGGCCCCATATTCTTATCATCCATCCTCCAATAGGCAAGCTGCCTCTTGCTAGCAGTTTTTCCTAGCTGACTTTTATCTAAAATAAGATCAAGCTCGTATCCATTAGCTTGGCTAAAAGAATACTTACCTAAGAAAATCACACCAGCTATTGCAAGTATACCGATTAGTAAAAAGTGATATTTGTTAATAGTTTTCTTCATAAAACCTCCTACTCATCTATTCTAACACAAGCGGTATAAATTTTTGATAAATAAACCGCCTCAATCAAGCTAAGAAGATTAATAAAAAAGCATTTCTTTTTTCCCTCAAGTCAATCTTAAAAAACTATAAATCCAAACGAAATAAAATTAAACCATTAAAATACCCATAGATGTCCTGGAGAAAATTAAGAAAAATGGACACAAAAAAATCGACCTTGAAATTTCTTTACACTCCAAAGTCGATTATTTTACTCCTCCAGTACAGGATTCTGATTTAGGTTCAATCACTCTTTATCATCCTTCCTATAATTCTTGATTTAACGAAATTTATTTGTACCATGTCTTCTAATATTTACCAACAAACAACAATTCGATTTACACTTTTTATCTAATCCTATCTATATAAAATAGAAAAATGTCAGATGGCTCTACTTTTACACTTATCTTCCACCACTTTTTCTATGAAATCTTACTCAACATACTCTTCTTTACTCATATATCACTACTGTAAGGGCACATATATAAAACTTCTCTACTAGTAAGTCTCAGATCAAAATATTATAAATCATCATATTCAATTTTCTTAAACTACCTGTACCGGAGGAGCCAGGATAGTTTATCTATCTTGTTATTAATAATATACCCCGGCTTTTTATTTCTAAACATAAATTTCAAAAATTTTATTGAGAAAAATTGGCTTTGTGAAAATATAAAGCTAAAAAACTAATGTTTTATGATAAAAAAGACCTATTATCGTAGATCTTTGTTAGTTTGGTAAATTCCTATCCTTCATAAAGGTCGTCAGCCTCTACTATCATAATTTGATGATTGTTTAATATGATTTATTTTTATTTTTATATAACAAAAAAAGACTCATTTCTGAGTTTCCTCCAGGAGCCGGACGGGGTCTCTAAAAGGCGACGGCCTAGATTTCTCGCTTCGCTCGACCATTCTGCCTCTGCACCAGGCCTACTTCCCATTTCTTTCAGAAATGGAGTTAGGGCTTCACATGGAGGGTCCTCTTCTACGCATCAAGCCTACCAACCATTTGCTTCACAAATGGGGTTAGGCATAGACACGAGCCGGACGGGCTTGTCTCCATGAGCCGAACGGGCTTGCTTTTTGTTTGGCGACTTCCTACTCTGGTAAATATGCCTTGATTTGGCATTTTTACCCCGAAAAATAGTGCGGTAGCACGGAGAGCTTCTTTAGAAGCGATTTTCGTACACCCAGTTGCCCAGGCTCTACTATCATAGTTTGAGGATTGTTATATTTTTAATTACATTATATTTTATGCATAAAAAAAGACTCATATTTGAGCCTTACTTTTGTTTGGCAACTTTCTTTCTATAATCCAGTTGCTCAGTCTCTACTATCATAGTTTGAGACTTGTTGTAACTTAATTTCTATTTATTTTTTATGTACAAAAAAGACTCGTATTGCTACGAGCCTATCTTTGTTTGGCGACTTCCTATCTTTAATCCAGTTGGACAGTCTCTACTATCATAGTTTGAGGATTGTTTAATATAATTTCTTTTTATTTTTATGTAACAAAAAAAGACTCATTTCTGAGTCTATCTTTGTTTGGCGACTTCCTACTCTACCACCCAGTTGCCCAGGCAGTACCATCGGCGTTATGAGGCTTAACTTCTGTGTTCGGTATGGGAACAGGTGTATCTCTCATGCAATCATCACCATATTTTTTTGAACCTTTAAACTTTTTAAACAAGCTTTGTTTTCTCGCTTCGCTGCGACCATTTCATGGAGAGTCCTCCACGAGCCGGACAGGCTTGTTCATAGCAAACAATATTTCCAGTCAAGATATAAAGTATTAGTATCCATTAGCTTAATACATTACTGCACTTACACCTTGGACCTATCAAACGTATTTTCTTTACGTACTCTGAGAAATCTTATCTTGAGGTCTGTTTCGTACTTAGATGCTTTCAGTACTTATCGATTCCATACGTAGCTACCCAGCTATGCTCCTGGCGGAACAACTGGTAGACCATTGGTATGTCCATCCCGGTCCTCTCGTACTAGGGACAGATCCTCTCAAATTTCTTACGCCCACGCTGGATAGGGACCGAACTGTCTCACGACGTTCTGAACCCAGCTCGCGTGCCTCTTTAATGGGCGAACAGCCCAACCCTTGGGACCTACTTCAGCCCCAGGATGAGACGAGCCGACATCGAGGTGCCAAACCTCCCCGTCGATGTGGACTCTTGGGGGAGATAAGCCTGTTATCCCCGGGGTAGCTTTTATCCGTTGAGCGATGGCCCTTCCATGCGGTACCACCGGATCACTAAGTCCGTATTTCTACTCTGCGCAACTTGTAGGTTTTGCAGTTAAGCTCGCTTATGCCTTTGTACTCTACGAATGGTTTCCGTCCATTCTGAGCGAACCTTTGAACGCCTCCGTTACTTTTTAGGAGGCGACCGCCCCAGTCAAACTGCCCAACTGACAATGTCCGATACCCTGATTCAAGGGTTATCGTTAGAACTTTAATATTAGAAGGTTGGTATCCCAAGGGTGACTCCTCACACACTGGCGTGCATGGTTCTTAGTCTCCCAACTATCCTGTACATCTAATCTCAAAGTCCAATATCAGCCTACAGTAAAGCTCCACGGGGTCTTTCCGTCCTAGCGTGGGTAAGTCGCATCTTCACGACTACTACAATTTCACCGGATCCTTTGTTGAGACAGTGCCCAAATCGTTACACCTTTCGTGCGGGTCGGAACTTACCCGACAAGGAATTTCGCTACCTTAGGACCGTTATAGTTACGGCCGCCGTTTACTGGGGCTTAAGTTCGAGCCTTCGCTTGCGCTAAGCCTTCGCCTTAACCTTCCAGCACCGGGCAGGTGTCAGCTCCTATACTTCATCTTACGATTTTGCAGAAACTTGTGTTTTTGGTAAACAGTCGCTTGGGCCTGGTTTCTGTGGCCTGATCGCTCAGGCTCCCCTTCTCCCGAAGTTACGGGGACATTTTGCCGAGTTCCTTAACAAAGGTTCTTCCGCGCGTCTTGGTATTCTCTACCTCCCTACCTGTGTCGGTTTCGGGTACGGGCGCTTTGGTCTGGATAGTGACTTTTCTTGGCAATTTGAAATCGGCTACTTCTCTACTCATGTTTTCGATACCCATCACAGCCTGATTTTAACAATGTGCGGATTTGCCTACACATTAATCTCACTGCTTGGACTGACTTCCATCTGTCAGCTTAGCTTATCCTCTTGCGTCATCACTTCTCTCTTAACGACTTTAAGCGGTACAGGAATCTAAACCTGTTGTCCATCGCCTACGCCTTTCGGCCTTGGCTTAGGTCCCGACTTACCCTGAGGGGACGAGCCTTGCTCAGGAATCCTTAGGGTTTCGACGGGAGAGATTCTCACTCTCCTTCTCGCTACTCATGCCAGCATTCTCACTTGTATTAAGTCCACCTTTGCTTTCGCTTCTGCTTCTTCCCTAATACAACGCTCCTCTACCACTGATAGAGGTATTAAGTATGCTTGTAAGATAGATTTTACTTGACGTTTAATATTTACAGTTACCAGTTAATTTTTATTGTAGTTTGACTTACGCTTAGGTTTTTTGACCTACCGTTTATCCTTTTTAGGATTTTGGGTGATTTTTGAATCTTTTCTGATTTTTCTTAGTGAGCGTATGTTAGTTTTGATTTTCTACTCTTTTGTTAACTCTGTTATCTTTTAATATTTCCTTTCAAGTTATATACCTTACTTGTATACTTAATTCCTCTATCAATCCGAAGCTTCGGTACTGGATTTGAGCCCCGTTCATTTTCGGCGCAACCCCACTTGACCAGTGAGCTATTACGCATTCTTTAAATGCATGGCTGCTTCTAAGCCAACGTCCTGGTTGTCTTAGTAGGATCACATCCTTTTCCACTTAATCCAGATTTTGGGACCTTAGCTGTCGGTCTGGGCTGTTTCCCTTTCGACTTAGAAGCTTATCCCTCTAAGTCTGACTCCTTGACTTGATTTTTTGGCATTCGGAGTTTGATAGGTTTTGGTACGGTAAACCGCCCTAGACCATTCAGTGCTCTACCTCCTTAAATCTTTCGTCAAAGGCTAGCCCTAAAGCTATTTCGAGGAGAACCAGCTATATCCGAGTTCGTTTGGCTTTTCACCCCTAACCACAACTCATCCGATACGTTTTAAACCGTACCCGGTTCGAGCCTCCAGTGAATTTTACTTCACCTTCACTCTGGTCATGGATAGATCACCCGGTTTCGGGTCTATTCTAATCTACTTTTCGCCCTATTCAGACTCGCTTTCGCTTCGACTTCTGATCTTAAATCATTAATCTTGCAGCTTAGAATAACTCGCTGGCCCATTCTACAAAAGGTACGACATCAGGCTGTTGCCCTCTGTCTGCTTGTAGGCGCTAGGTTTCAGGTTCTATTTCACTCCCCTTTCGGGGTTCTTTTCACCTTTCCCTCACGGTACTTGTTCACTATCGGTCACATGTTAGTATTTAGCCTTAGGGGATGGGCCCCCTGTCTTCACAACGGATTCCTCGTGTCCGGTGCTACTTTCCCTCTGTCCATATTTAACTGTCGCGTACAAGACTGTCACTTTCTTTGGTTCATCTTCCCAAATGATTCTGCTAATTAAATATGATCCTTAATGAGTTAGGCTCTTTTCTTTTCGCTCGCCGCTACTAGGAAAATCGAGTTTTCTTTCTTTTCCTCCTGTTACTTAGATGTTTCAGTTCACAGGGTCTTGCTTCATTAAGCTATGTATTCACTTAATGATGACTGTGTCTTCCACAGCCGGGTTTCCCCATTCGGAGACCTAG
Source organism: uncultured Anaerococcus sp. (assembly GCF_963512375.1). Taxonomy (NCBI): domain Bacteria; kingdom Bacillati; phylum Bacillota; class Tissierellia; order Tissierellales; family Peptoniphilaceae; genus Anaerococcus; species uncultured Anaerococcus sp. The sequence continues at coordinate 466 of NZ_CAUPMI010000008.1, read as the reverse complement.
GGGTCAGTGCTTTTTGTGAGCTTACCCTAGTTTTCGTTCACTTACGTCCTTCTTCGCCTTCATGTGCCAAGGCATCCACCTTGCGCCCTTTCTTTCTTGACTGGAAATATTGTTTGCTATTTAGTTTTTATGGTTCTTTTTTTGCAAATTCGCTTGCGAATTTGCATGGTGGAGATAAAGAGATTCGAACTCTTGACCCCCTGCGTGCAAGGCAGGTGCTCTCCCAGCTGAGCTATATCCCCATATTTTATTTGGCTTTGAACCAAATTGTATATCAATGGTTTTTGTTTTCTCTGTGCCCTACTCATTGGTGAATTTCACTTAGCTGATAGCGTCCTAGCTTACGATTGCTTCGCAATCTGTTCGCTAGGATGAAAAATAGCTTCGCTATTTTCCACCCACGAGCGGGGCTTCCTTAGAAAGGAGGTGATCCAGCCGCACCTTCCGATACGGCTACCTTGTTACG